>CAYRXD010000062.1:0-8454 GCA_964428135.1 uncultured Candidatus Saccharibacteria bacterium
TCAACCCCGAGGAATTAAAAGCTCATTCATTTTTTGAAAGCCATTGTTGGGCAAAACTCAAAACCATTGTTTTTTGTGCGGTGCAATGGAATGGCAAAAATTCTGAAGCAGGAGAGCTACTGAAAGTAGCGAGCTTGGATTTTGCCGAGGACGATGAGTTGATAAAGGAAATCAAAGCCGATTATGACTTCATTCGCAACAAACTTATCACACAAGGTTTTGAATCTTTGACTGGAAAAGATGGGAAATGGATACAAGCTCGCACAAAAGGTCCCGGACATGGTTCCATAAGTCGTGCATTTTATGCACGAACATCTTTTGTAAAAAAGATTTTTGAAATAGCGTCTTAATAGTTTACGAGTTATAAAACTTTCGGTTACGTTTCCCACTAATTACCATAAAAAAATAAGACCACTATGGAACTCAAAGAAGCAGAAAAAAAGATAGATGATATTCTCACCCGCGGGGTGGGGCAGTTTGTTGATCCGGACGGGGCGTTCAAAAAAAAGCTGCTTGCGAAGGCTTCGGGGAATTATCACAAGGACATTATCGTCAAATTCGGCGTTGATCCGAACCGTCCCGATATTCACTTGGGGCACGCGGTCGTGCTCCGAAAGCTGCGCGGGTTGCAGGACCTCGGGTGCAAGGTTGTCTTTCTTGCGGGAGATTTTACCGCGCAGATCGGCGATCCGACCGGGAAAAGCAAGGTGCGTCCGGAGATTGAGCAAAAAGAAGTGGATGAAAATGTAAAAACCTATCTTGAGCAGGTGGGGAAGATATTGCGCACGGACGGGAACGTCTTTTCCTGGATACGAAACTCTGACTGGTTCTACGGCGTGGCGGACATCTTTATTCCTGACGCGGTGACGGTAACCCAAAAAGAGCCGAATGGAGGTGAGCGGTCTATCGTTTTTCCTCCGAATTCTTTTATGGCAAAAGCCGGGGTCTATGAACAGACGCGCATGCAGCAGACGCACTTAAACAAGCAAGGGAACGAAAGCGTGACTTTGCGCGGGCTGTTGTGGACGCTCAAGCATGTGACGCACGGGCGGCTCATACAGCGGGACATGTTTCAAGACAGAATCGCGCGGGGCGAAGAGCTTTTTATGCATGAAATGCTCTATCCGGTGCTTCAAGGAATCGACTCGTTGATACTCGCAAAAATATATGGAAGCTGCGACCTTGAAGTTGGCGGTACGGATCAAACCTTCAATATGCTTATGGGACGCGATGTTATGAAAGCAAACAAGACGCCGGAACAAGCGGTACTGTCATTTGAACTCTTGGTTGGTACCGACGGGAAAGAAAAAATGTCAAAATCGCTCGGGAATTACATCGGCATTATGGATGCGCCGGGCGACATGTACGGCAAGGTCATGTCTGTTCCGGATTCCGCCCTTGATAGCTATTTTGAACTGTGCACCTATACCCCGATGGGTATGGTCGGGGATATTCTCATGGATATTACAAAAGGCGGAAATCCTCGAGATGCGAAAATGCGTCTCGCAAAAGAAATCGTCTCTATTTATCATGGCGAAGCGACGGCGATTCGTGCGGAAGAAGAATTTGTGAACGTCTTCCAAAAAGGCGGGATGCCGGACGTGATGTCTGAAATTAGTCTGGAAAAAGGGGAAAGCGAAGCGTTCGACGCTGTCCGACAGTACTTTTTAATTCAGGAGGAGGCTAAAAGCAATGGAGAGATCCGTCGGCTTTTCGAGCAGGGGGCGGTGACAAAAAACGATGCGGATAAGCTTGATCTGCATGATACGGTAAAAGCGGGCGATGTGGTGCGGGTAGGGAAAAAATCTTGGTTTCGGGCGGTAAAAGGCTAATTCCTTGCATTTCTTTGGTATTTGTGTAGAATGAAATAACTATGAAATTCGCTATTATAGAAACGGGGGGGAAACAATACCGCATTGAAGCGGGGCAGGATTTGCGCGTCGAAAAGCTTACAGAGGCGCAAGAAGGCGGGAAAGTCGCTTTTGACAAGGTGCTTCTTCTCTCGGAAGATGGGCAGGTGCAAGTCGGCATGCCGTATATCGAAGGCGCTACGGTTGAGTGCGCATTTGTCGAGAACGGAAAAGCAAAAAAAGTTACCGTGATCAAATACAAACAGAAGAGCCGCTACTTCAAGAAGAAGGGTCACCGACAGCCCTACACGGCAGTCAAAGTGGAAGCCATTAAGGCATAACAAAAAAGCCCCGCAGGCGTGCGGGGCTTTTGTTATCCACGTGACGGATTTTTATAAAAGAGTACTATTAACTTACTATGGAACAGCACAAAATTCTCATTGCGGAAGACGATGCGCTGCTTTTGCGGAGCCTGAAGGACAGGTTCGAAAAAGAGGGATTTATCGTGTTTCCCGCACATAATGGATTTGAAGCCCTCAAAATGGCTCTTGAAAATCATCCTGAGATCGTCCTTCTCGATATTGTCATGCCGGTCATGGACGGTATGACGGCATTAAAAAAACTTCGCGAAGATGAATGGGGAAAAACGGCATCGGTCATTATCCTGACGAATTTGAGTGACTCATCAAAAGTCGCCGAAGCGGTGGCTGTCGGCGTGTATGATTTTTTGATAAAGATTGACTGGAAACTCGATGATTTGGTTAAAAAGGTTTGGGGTCAAATCAAACAGCCATAGGCGCCATAATGATTTGCATGATTATTCGGCAGTCTGCCGATTTTTTAGAGCGTATGTGAACGTGTCCGCATCGGAGTACTCAAGTTCTGTACCGGTGGAAAGCCCGCGCCCAAGCGTTGAAATTTCAAAAGCATATTTTTCGGCAAGCGGTGCGAGGATTTTAGAGAGGTAGGCGAGCGTATTCTCTCCTTCAACATTCGCGCTCATGGCAAGGACGACCTCTCTCAGGAAACCTGTTTTGGCTCTTTCCTGAATACTGTAAAACAGCTCTTTGGAGCGTATTTTTTTTGTCGGGTCTTTTTCAAGTATCGGGAGCGAGCCGCCCAGAACAAAGTACAAGCCGTTCCAAGCGTGCATCTTTTGGATATTCTCAAGATCGGCATCTTTTTCCACGACCAAGACGAGGCTCGCGTCCCGTTCCGAATCTTTACAAGTCGGGCAGAGATTTTCTCCCGAGACACTTTTTTGAAAGAAGCGGAAGCAGGATGTACACTGTAAGATATTCTCGCGCAGATCAGCAAGTGAACGTGAAAGACCGGCGGTGAATTCCGGATTTTGAGCAAGCAAAAAATACACGAACCGCTTCGCTTGTCGCGGTCCGATTCCGGGAAATTTTGAGAAGGACTCGGTGAGGGTGTGGAGGGTATTCATGGGATATTTGGGTTGTAAAATTAGGAATGGTTCTATAAAAAATTTCTAATATCCAATTTCTAATTTCCAATAAAAACCCAAATGCTAAAAAATAACTGTTTGTATTAGGTATTTATCATTCAAGTATTTTGGCATTTTACTAGAAATTAGAAATTGGATATTAGAAATTTGAAAAGTCATCCATTCCCCCACTGCTTCCTCCGCCGCCTGCTGGAGCCATATTGTTGTCAATATTGAGGAAGGTCGTTTTTTGTTCGTCGAAGTACAAGTCTACTTTTCCCGTCGGACCGTTGCGGTGCTTTTCAATTAAAATCTCGGCAGTCTGATTCCTCCCCCCGCCGTCTTCTTTCTGCTCGCGGTGGATGAACATCACGACGTCCGCATCTTGCTCGATGGCGCCGGAATCTCGAAGGTCGGAGAGGCGGGGTCTGCCGCCGCGCTGCTCGACGGCGCGAGAGAGCTGAGAGAGGGCGAGTACCGGTACATCAAGCTCGCGGGCAAGCCCTTTGAGGGAGCGAGAGATTTCCGTCACCTGCTGGACAGTGGAATCAGAAGCGCGGCTCGGTACCATAAGCTGGAGGTAGTCTATTACAATGAGTCCGAGTCCGTGCTCGCTTTTGATACGGCGGGCGGTCGATCGCATGCGCATGATGTTGTTGCTTGATTGATCGTCGATGAAGATCGGCGCCTGTGAAAGCCGCCCCAGAGCGTCGCGGATCTGCGAGAACTCTTCGTCCGATGAAATTTTCCCCGTGCGTATCTTCCATGAATCCACTCGCGATTCGGAAGAGAGCATTCTGTCCACCAGCTGCTGCGCGCTCATTTCGAGAGAGAAAAAACATATCGGAGTCTTGTGCTCCAACGCGGTTTGCCGGGCGATGTCGAGCGCGAGCGAAGTTTTTCCCATTGAAGGGCGGGCGGCAAGAATAATGAGGTCGGACTTTTGAAACCCGGCGAGCTTCGTGTCGATTGCGTGGAATCCGGTGCGAACGCCGCGGATCTCTTCTTTGGAATTATGCAGGTGCTCAAGCCGCTCCCATGCCCCGTTAAGCGTGTCTTTTATGGGCATGAACTTTTGGTTGGAAAGCATGGACGTCACCCCGAACACTTCTTTTTCGGACTTGTCGAGAATGTATTCGAGCTCCTCGCCTTCATTGTATCCCATTTCGGAAACGCGGTTTGAGGCATCGATAAGATTGCGGAGGACGTGTTTTTTCTGGACGACATCGGCGTAGTGTTTGGCGTTGGCGGAAGAGGGGACGGAATTGACGAGTTCCGCGAGGTAGGAATTGCCGCCGATATTGTCGAGCAGGTTTCTTTCTTTGAGTCGCGTGGAAAGAGAAAGGAGGTCAATAGGCTCGTGCTTTGAGAACAGATCGAGCATGGAACGAAAGGTCAGCCGGTGTTTTTCGGCATAAAACGAATCTTCGTTCAAGACATCCATGATGTCGTAGAGGACTTCCGGGCGCAGCATGATGGAGCCGAGGAGCGCTCTCTCGGATTCGATGCTTTGCGGAGGAATGCGGAAACCGGAATGTGTTTTTTGTGCCATAGGTCAATTGTATCATGACGAAGGAATCAGTACGTTTGTTCAAAGCGGGGAAAATGTGGGGATAAAACATGAATGAGGAATACGGAAGTACAAAACATCGGTTGGGGTAATGTTTTTTTGCTTGGATACCAAAGTTGTGATAAAATAAAAGAAAAAAATATCATGCCGGAAATATACGATTCAATCTTTTGGATAGAAGTTGAGAAGATCAAACCAAACCCTTACCAGCCAAGAAAAGAGTTCAACGAAGCACGCCTGCGTGAGCTCGCCGATTCCATCCGCCAATACGGTGTGCTTCAGCCGCTCGTGGTGACGCGGCGCGAGTTCGAGAAAGAAGACGGAGGGCTTGGCGTGGAGTACGAACTCATTGCGGGCGAGCGGCGTTTGCGCGCCTCAAAACTCGCGGGAGTGAAGCAAGTCCCCGCTGTGATCAGAAATGGCGAGGATGACAACCGCATGAAGCTTGAACTTGCGATCATCGAAAATCTTCAGCGGGAAGACTTAAATCCGATCGACCGTGCGCGGGCATTTGCGCAACTCGCATCCGAATTTAATTTCAAACATGCAGAGATTGGAAAGAAAGTGGGGCGAAGCCGCGAGTACGTCACAAATACGATCCGCATCTTGTCTTTGCCGCAAGAGATTCTCGATGCCATCGCCGGCGGGAAGATTTCCGAGGGACATTCTCGCCCAATCCTTATGCTTGCCGACCGTCCCGAAGAACAAATCGTGCTCTTCAAAGAAGTGATGTACAAAAGATTAACAGTGCGGGAAACAGAAGCCATCGCCCGGAAAGTCGCCTATGAGCGTATCAGAAAAAAAGAGCTGTTCCAGGATCCCGAACTCGTGGAGCTGGAAGAGAAATTCACCGAACGGCTCGGTACGCGCGTCCATATCGAAAAGAAAGAACATGGGGGAAAAATGGTCATTGATTTCTTCTCAAATGCCGACCTTCGCGGCATATGGAAACTTATGGAACAGGCAGAGATGCAAAGCGCGACGGCGCTTATGGACAAATTCATTGAAAACAAAGCGAAAAACCCGGAGGCTCCCGTTGAGCCAAGAATTGATGTGAGCGTGGCGGCTGCTGTTGCGGAAGTGGTGCGCGTCCGGGCGGGAGGACAAATGGCGGAGGAGCAAAAGCAGCCGACCCCCGTTGCTGTCGAAGACCCAAGAGAAGAAGAAATTATCCTAAACGACAAAGCCCCGGAAGAAGTGACGGAGGAAGAAAACACGGAAGACTTGTATTCGGTGCGGAATTTTACTATTTAGGATTTTTGCGCTATATTGTGCTTATGTTAAGCAAATTTCTGGAAAACAAACTAAAAAAAGCGCGATACAAGCTTCTTCCTGACGGGAGCTATTTCGGCGAGATACCGGGCGTTCGCGGCGTGTGGGCGGATTCAGAAACTCTTGAAAACTGCCGCGAAGAATTGCGGGAAGTTTTAGAAGAGTGAAAAATTCAGACATTGAAAATTCAATGGAAATTAAAAATTGGAAATTGGAAATTTCAGGCGATACCCTCCTCCTAGACAAACCAAAAAGCATCACGTCGTTTGATTGTATTCGCATCTTGCGCAAAAAGCTCGGGATTCGGAAAATGGGGCATGCGGGGACGCTTGACCCGATGGCTTCGGGGCTTATGATTATCGGCGTGAACGAGGGGACGAAGAAGATGAGTGAGTTTTTGAAATTGCCGAAAGTATATATCGCCGATGTTCTGCTCGGAAAGAAAACGGATACGGGCGATATGGAGGGGCGGGTGATTGAGGAGACGGACGTGCCGGAAATTTCTGAAGAAAAAATCCGCGAAGTGGTTGCGGGCATGGTGGGCAAACATTTACTTCCCGTGCCGATGTATTCCGCGATAAAAATCGGAGGACGTCCGCTCTACAAGCTGGCGCGCAAAAAAGAAAAAGGGAAGGAATTGACGGTGGCGGAAGAAAACATAACGCCGCCCGTGAAAGAAATGGAAGTGTTATCCGCGCGGCTTTTGGAAATTCATTGTCAAGGTTCGACCTTGACAATGAAAATCGAAATGGAAGTTTCGAGCGGGACGTATGTCCGGACGCTTGGAGAAGAACTCGGGCGGCGGCTCGGATTTCCCGCGACACTTGCGGCGCTTCGACGGACAAAGATAGGGGAGTTTTCGGTGGAAGATGCGATGCCGCTTGAAAAATAATGCCACTAAAATTTTAGAAGAGAAGATATTCTCGAAAAAGACTTTGAATTATTCTATGCTAAACGGTAAGTTGTCAAATCTGTAAATCCTAGCATATGCGGAGATTTACAGATTTGACAATGAGTCTGATTTGTAATATTGTAAGGGCGAGGTTGGTTTAGAAAGTTGATAAAGTTGATTTAGAAAATGGCATAAAAAACGACCCCTCTTTCCGAGGGGTCACATGGTTATTTGTTCACGTTTTCGTTAATACGGTCGGCAACGTTTTGACGTTGTTTTTGACCGGATGGTTTTTTGTTTCCTTTCGGTTTCTTTTTCGGTTCCTTCTTTTGGCGATCTTTGTTTGCCATCTTCTTTTCCTCTCTGTTTTTTCTCTGTGTCGTGAATGTGATTTACTCCGGAGTCGCTATTTTTCGAAGCGTCCCTTTCCCGAAGGTTTTGTCCATCAGATGCGCCAGTTCGAACAGGTGCCCGGTAAACATGGCGCGAGCGAATACGGTAAAGATGTCATCTTTTTTTGGAAACTTTCCGCTACCGAAGTTTTTCCAGAAAATGTCATCAACAATCATTTTAAGCGCGGCGCGTTCTTGTTTGCATGTGAACGACGCGATTTCAAATTCGTTTTGCTTTGAGTTCCGGATGTCGTAGATGTCTTCGTCTGAAAACCGTTGTTCGCCGAGTTCTTTGGCGTATCGCTGTATCTCGTGCGTTTCGTCGCGTTCTTTTTTGAAGAGCGGGTTTTCAGATTGGCTCAGAATATAGTTTCTCGTCAATGTTTCAACGATAGCGTCATTAAGCTCCTGAAAATAAGCCACGCCCGCAGCCATTTTCGCGTGGGAACGCGGACGCATATATAAACCCATGCGGTATTCTGCGATGCGACCGTTGCCATCATGCAATTTTTGCACGGCGCCGTAGGACTTGAATTGCGTCATGGCGCGGAATATTTTTTTTGCAAAGCGGATATTTCGCGGTTCTTCTTTCAAAAAAATGTTTTGCGTTTCCGCCATGAAAAATACATCCGTCGCAAGCGTATCCCACGTCTCTTTTTTAATGATATGAACATTTTCCGACGGGACGTCGAAGTCCTCGAGTCCGTATTTTTGGCGCAGAATATTCGTCGCCGTGTTCACTTCGGCGAGTATCTTGAGCTGGTCTCGCGTCTTTGAGAGGGAAGCTCTGTTGAGACGGGCGATGTTTTGCGTGTGGAAAATCCCCGCTTGCCCTTTCAGAAAGGCTGATTTACGGGCTCGAGAAAGATTTCCGACAACGCGGTCTATTGATGATGTTTTCACTATACTTCTCCGTTTTCAATGGGTTGCTTGTTCTTTCCCCATATTGAAGCAGCGGTTTTGAAAAGTCAACCTCTAGAGTTATACAATACAACATGAGCCCCAAACGCCTCCTGCGTTCCGACGCAAAA
>CAYRXD010000063.1:0-8134 GCA_964428135.1 uncultured Candidatus Saccharibacteria bacterium
CAAAAGATGGATAATATCCCACCGCGTTTGATTGCCGAGGGTTTCAAAAAAGAATTTATGCGGCTTGTCCAGATCAATATGTTTCATATATGAATTATAATTCATATATGAAATAAAGCAAGCCGGTTATCCACAATTCTTTTCGCCTCTTCCGAATGTCATTCATTTGCGCTTTTGACATACCGACATCATCAAAAGACCTTCCCGAAAATTTCGGGAAGGTCAAAATTATTCTTCTATAACCGGTCCTTTGTCGAAAGATTTTTTCGTATCAATTTCATCAATCGGCTCAGAGATACTGCTGTTCGAATTATCCCTGCGTTGCTGAAGATTTTGCGCGTCCTCGGAGTTTGCTTCTTCGTGCAGAGATTTTTCTTTTACCGCCGTATTGTCAGATTCTTCAATGACGCCAACTTTTTGCACATCTTCCGAGCGAAGGCAAATTTTATTTGTTGGCGTGACAACGTAGCTTTTACAAACCTCGTCCGGATTTTTGTAATTATCACAAGGGGAAACAAATATCTCTTTTCCTAAATACTCCATCGGCGCAATATCAGGGACATCAGCATATCCATATGAAACAAAACCAAAAATAATAAATACCGTCAAAAATAATTGTCTAAAGAACATAACTGCCACCTTATCATAAACTGCAACCGACGATAATGGTAACATGTGCTCTGTCAAAAAACAAAGCGCTCTCTTGCCTGCAAAGTTTGTAAGAATTTTTAATGTACAAGTACTGGCTCAGTGTTCGTCTCAACTGGATTAATCACATCAGTAGTCTTAATTTTTGTATTTACTTCTTCCTTTGGATAGTTAGGTTGTGTCGGTGATTCGGGCGATTTAAATTGCCCAGTTAATCGAAAAGTGGAAATAATCGGTAAAATATCCTTAGTAAAATCAAGCCCGAATTCTCGCGGGTCGCGAATGGTTATTCGATATTGATATTTATGTGCTTCATCATCAATTATCACAAATCGAATTTTACCGGCATTTTGGGTCCAAATCACCCCATCGGTTTTATCGGGAAAAAGAATATGTTTTTTTGAGGCATCGGATATTCGTACATCAGGAAGCGTAGCGGTATGATCAAAACCCTGTGCATATATTTCAATCATTGAATAATCCTTACTTTGGTATTTTGAAAAATATTTTGTACAACCATCTTCTTCCCCCTCGCAACCGATAGGTTTAAGTAAAAAACGGGATAGCTCTTCATTTATGGGATGGGGAGAAAAATAGCGGTAAGTATCCATATCCTTCTGGTTTCCATATGTACCCGGTAAACCCAGCTCGTGCCAAGCCAGCGGATATTTTATTTCATACCCATACGAATTTTTGTATATTTTCATTTTCACACCATTAAAGTTCGTCGATGTTTCGGACGAAAGTGTAATAGTTTCGAGATTTACCTTTTCATCTTTCTGATTAACAGCCACGAACAAGATATTGTTTTTGTCGGATGTTTTTATATTACGCGACACACCAAATGCAACAGCGCCAAGCACGAGGATAAATAATGCAAAGATGAGGATTTTGTTTTTCATTCAACAATTCTGAAAGTCGAGAGCACCCAAAGAGCTTCTTCTTTGAAGGTATCATAGGTTTCATAACCCGTAATCATGTGTATGGAGTACAATTTTTTATTGTGCAAAAAATAGTACGCATCTGCGCCGTCTCCAGAAAAATATACGGCGGTTCGTTTATTTATTGTTATCGATTTTTCACCAATCGAAGCATCGGGCTGAAGAGACTTTTTATCAGTATCTTCTACATCAATAGAAAATAACGGATTTAATATTCCCTTTGGAATCCCGCGAGGGTAGATAATGTCTGGCGTAATGGAATAATAAAAAGAATTATCCTCCTTCTTTTGTAGGGTGGTTTCATTTTTCTTCCATTTCTTTGGAAAAGTGAGTTCAAAAAGTTCATTTCTGTATGTCGTCATCTCCACCCCAGTGAAACTTGCCGGTTTTTCTGATGGAAGAGTGATGGTTTCGGTATTCGTTGTATTATTCTGCGGTTTTTTTTCTTCAATCGGTGTTGGGATAATTTCTTTGGTTGCTTTTTGATTGCGCAACACACCCCATGCCGTAGCGCCAAGCACGAGGGTAAGTAAAATAAAGATTGAAATTTTATTTTTCATATAATTTCATTATGCATATTTTTACTAAAAACGCAATAAAAAAAAGAGGGTGCGAGCACCCTCCCCGTATATTTACGGCAACAAAAACATCTGTTTAATAAAGTACTCCGCCGGTCCCGGACTTGCCGTGCAACCTTGCGATGGTTGAACTATCAGGTCGGATATAATGCCGTTCCAGTAGGTTAATCCTCCCATGTTTACAACGTACTGCCGCGCGGAATCATAATTGAATGATCCGCCGTGCCAGACATCGTCCGGTCCGCGAAACCATACCACCACGGGATTAGTGAAACACTTGAAGTCAAGAGTTATCGCGAGACGTTTGAAAATTCCCGCGTCAAGAGTGAACTCGCGGCTGCATGGCGCGGTTTCACCGCATCCGGAGGCATCTCCAAAAAAGATACTTCGCCCGACATACGGATATGCCGAACTACTGTCTATCCACAAATCGCTATTCACGGTGTTGTAGTTAGTTACATTTGCCGCTCCCCACAACTCTTTGTTGTTGTTTTCAGCAAACGTAAAATTGTAGGCATAGCCGAGAACAAAGGGGATCGGATTGTGAGTATATTTTGGAACATCAAATCCTGTGTCGGCGTGTTCAGCACCATCAGAAAACAGACTTTTTGGAAACCACGGACGACCGCTTGAATCAGGCGGAAATTTATCTACCTGAAAATGAAGATGGGCTCCGCGGCTGCCGCCAGGACATACGCCTCCTTGACTCTTAAGTTTCCCGCCGGATAATCCAATAGTGGCTCCTTCGCTTACTAAACTTCCAACTGAATAATTATCCCATTTGTCCATGTGTGCATAAACAAGATAAATCTTGTTACCTGTGACATAGGGATTGTTTGCTTCAATCACAACCGTACCGCCAAAATCCCCGGTTCCAGGACCTTCCTTGCAGTCAGAAACAACAACGGTTCCCGCAAGTGCGGCTTTTACCGGTGTACCGCTTGTAACGGAAATATCAACTCCTGCATGCGACCCACACCTTTCGCCTGCGCAAGGAGTTACTCCCGTGCGATCATAATTGTCGCGATAAAGCGTGGTGAACATTTTTCGTCCCGATAAACTATCGCAATTTGCGGCGTCGCTGTCGCAATCGCCTCCGGTATTCGGAGTACCGTAATATGTACCGTTATAATCGGGCATATTCGTGATTGGGTTTACTCCCGCATATACCATTGACACAAAACCGAAAAGCGCCAAAGCCACAGTGCTTCGTAAAAACTTCTTGATATTCATTGGATTTCTCCTTTTCAAGGTACAAAAAAAATAACACCGAGACTGATGTTATTCCTGCACTCTTCTTACCCTACCATGAAACCGTTTTTTTTTGCAAGCAAAAATTGGTAACAAAAAAATCACTTGGGGGTTTCACCCCCAAGTGATTTTGCTTCTCAAAAAAGAATTTATGCGGCTTGTCAAAATCGATATGTTTCATATATGAATGGTAATTCATATTAAAAAATAAAGCAAGCCGGTTATCCACAATTCTTTCCGCCTCTTCCGAATGACTTAAGGTTAACTGACTGTAGAAAATTACCGAACTTTTGTATCCATGCATCTGGTTTCCCATAGGTCTACCTTTGGGAAACCATAATGGCCCCTTGCGGGGCTATCGGCTCTTGCGAGCAAGAGAGGCAACCTCTCAATACTTACATGATATACTGCTGTCCTGTTTTAGGCAAATTTTCTGTTTGCAACAAATATCATTTACTCTTTTCAATCAAACGGCTTTCAAAACCCGTTATCGAATCGAAAGCTCCGCTCCCGATGAGTTTTGCTTCAATCTTTTTATCAATGCCGGTAATGATGAGTACGCCGACTAAAAGGAAGAGAACGCCAAGCCCGCGTTTGAACCATCCGCGCGGGTCCGACGCTCCGCCGAGTTTCCCGACAAACCGCTGTCCGAGCACGGCAATCAAAATAAGAACGAGAGAAAGTCCGAGAACATACGCGAGGAGGTCAATGAGTCCAAGCGTGAAACTTTGCGGAAGCACCGTTGCCAAGATAACGAAGTACGTTGGGGAGCAGGTGGAAAATATCGGACCGAGCGCCATACCCATTATCACATCGCCCGCGAAACTTTTCTTTTTGTACCCTTGCGCGAGAAGCCGATTGGAACCTTGCCCCAGCCGGAATTTTGACGCGGCCGTTTCCCACAATCCCGGGAAAATCATAATGAGACCGAATCCTGCGAGTATGCCGCCCGAGAGCGTGCTCCATACCGATTGAGGAATGGCGATGAATGCCGTGCTGACTTTCAAAAGAAACGTGAAGAGAATAATCGAAACGCCGAGCGAAGCGATGATGATGTAGGGCGCGGACTTTCGTTTCTCGCCCCCCATCGAACCGCCGATAATGACCGGCAGAATCGGCAAAACGCACGGCGCGAGAACCGTGAGAATGCCTGCGAGAAATGAAATGAAAAATAGGGTCACGGGAGGCGCGGGTTATTGAAGATTAGTGAGAAAATCGGCGAGCGTCATGCTTCCTTTCCACTGCTTGATTTGATCGCCTTTCGCATCAACCTGCACGAGCGTGTGCTGTGTCGTCACTTTGTACTTCTGCTTGAGCTCGGAAGAATTGTCGTAATCAACATCAAGAATGGTTACGTTTTCGGGAATCGCATCAAGGTGCGCTTTTATATCTTCCGTGAGTGCGCGGCAAGTCGTACACCATGAAGCGTGAAAGAACAGCACCACCTTTCCCGTGGATGCTTTCTCGATTTTTTCCGGCGCGTAGGGTTCAAATGTTCCCGCTTTTGCCGCCGTTTCCGTTTCTTGCGCGGGAATGTTGTTTTCCGCGGGTACCGACACGATCGCCGGTTTCAGGTCTTCCTTCGGTGTTAAAGCGGGCGTTTTGAAATACAAAATTCCGCCGCCGATAAGGATGACCGCGATAACGGCTATAAGAATGCTCGCGAATCCGCTTTGTGTGTTTTTGTATGACATAAGATGCATCGCTTTGGCTTTTAATTACACCCGCACGCCGCTTCTTCTTTCTTCACTCCGCAATGAGTGCAGGTTCCGCCGCTTTCCTGTTCGCCCTCTTTTGACATCGGATGATTGTGTTCTTTGTGCGCCTCGCACGGGCAAGAACACGCCAGACACACTCCTTTGTTTTCCATATTGCCCATAAAAATAATTATGTTATGTAATAAGCAAATAAACGTTAAACGATTTTCAACAAATTTTTAAGACGCGGCTCATCGAAACCGATGACCATTTCATTTTCAACAAAAATAACCGGCACACCCATTTGTCCGCTTCGTTCAAGCATTTCCGATCTCTTTGTGTTATCTTCCGCTACGTTGTAATCCGTAAACTCGATATTATTCTTCTTAAAAAATTCTTTCGCCGCATGGCAAAAATGGCACGTCGGCGTGGAATAAATTGTAACGTTTTTCATAATGATATAAATTATTTTGTTAATCAAAAAGTTTAATAATCTTCGCGAACCGCCCCATAAGCGGCGAATCGCAAATCTTGTAACATGTCATTTGCCCCATTCTCGAAGAACACACTAAGCCCCTGTCTTCGAGGCGTGCGAGCTGATGCGATGCCACGGATTGTGAAATGCCCGCCGCCCCCGCTATTTCTTTCACGCACATCTCCAATCTTTTCTCTTGCGCAAGCAAAAGAATACGGAGGATATTGAACCGCGCGGGGCTGGAAATGACTTTAAGCGCCGCTACGGCGTCTTTTGTTTTTTCGTCTGTTTTTTTACGGGTCATGCGCGCATTTTATAATATATGACCATATTATCATATTTTCATATATAGACAAGTGGAAAACCACTCGCCTGCAGAATCTGTTAATTTACGCATATGCGTAAATTAACAGATTCTTAAAATAGCGCGATGGAAAAGACCGTGTTCTCGCCATTTTTTACAGCGCCCCTTCCTCTTTGAGCTTCCGCGCCTTCTCTTTTTCTCCTCGATTATACCCGCCAATCTTCCCGCCCGAACGCACTACCCGATGGCATGGTATTTTCAGGTCGTAATTTTTATTCAGGATATTTCCCACCGCACGAAAGGCGCGAGGACTGCCCACACGCGCCGCGACCTCTTTGTATGTCAGGGTCTCCCCTTTCGGAATTTTTGCGACGACGGAGTATACTCTCTCTGAAAAGCTTTCCATGCTTTATAGTATATCAAAAAACGGGCGGAGAAAAAAATCCTCCGCCCACTGAATGATTACGCTTTCTTAAACCATGCGCCGCTGAATTTTTCTAAAACCCTGCCATCAGGTGTTTTCGCCCACACAAACTGGCTATGCCCGGCTCCAGACCGCTCTGCGAAGGTACCGGGAACCGCTGTTTGGAATACCGTAAATGGTCCGTCCCCATAAAGGACTTTATTATGGGTTTCATGCAAAGTACCCTGTCTTGCGCAAAACGCGAGGTCCCATACAACAACATCCCCAACAGCAAATTCAAATTCATTGCTATCAATACTCATTTCCATTTCAACCCCCTATTTAGGTAACAAAAATACTTTTTTAGTGTGTACTATTATTATACTTTTGTCAATACCTCCGGTCCATCCTTCGCAATAAGCACTGTATGTTCAAAATGCGCCGAGAGCGAGCGGTCGGCGGTGCGGTACGTGTATCCGTCTTTATTGAGAACAATGCCGCGCTTGCCGATATTGAGCATCGGCTCAATGGCAATAACCATGCCAGGTTTGAGTTTTACGCCAACGCTTTTTCTGGTGCCGTAGTTTGGAATGTAAGGCTCTTCGTGGACTTTTCGCCCGACACCATGCCCGCCGAGCTCGCGCACGATGCCGTATTTATAGGGCTTCACGAATCGCTCGATCGCGTACCCAATGTCTCCGGAATGCGCACCCGCTTTCGCCGCAGCAATCCCCGTCTCAAGCGCCTTCTTCGTCGTATCCAAAAGTTTCTGCGCTGCATCAGAAATTTTTCCGACGGCAACCGTTCGCGCGCTGTCGGTGATGAGTCCGCTGTGGATCATTCCGAGATCAATCCCTACGATGTCGCCTTCTTTCAAAATATGGGTTTCTTTTCCGATGCCGTGCACAATCTCGTCATTGACGGAAACGCAAAGCGTCCCCGGGTACGGAAAGTTTGCGCCGTACGGCTGGTAGCCGAGAAATGCGGGGGTGTCGCCTGTTTCCCGGATAAGCTTTTCCGCCAGCTGATCAAGGTCGTGCGTGCTTACCCCGGGGACTACCGCTTTTTCAAGCCCATTCAAAACACGCGCCAGGCGTTTTCCGCACTCGCGCAAAATTTCAATTTCTTTTTCGGTTTTTATAAACGATGCCATATTAAACTTGTCCGAGTTTTGCGAGTATTTCCTCATGAACTTTCTCAATATCCTGATCTCCGTTTATATGAAGCAGTGTTCCTTTTGTGCGAAAAACATCCATTGCCGGCTCGACTTCTTTTTCGTGCACACTCAAGCGGACTTTGATTTTATCTTCTTCGTCGTCCGCACGACCTTCGATAAGTTTTCTTTTTTTGAGGCGTTCCATTACTACCTCTGCCGGCACATCAAGATATACGGCACGGTACGGCCGCTCAAGCCAATCCATCACATCGTGAAAAAGCGCCGCTTCGGATGGAAGACGCCCCGTTCCTTCGTAAAGGATCCCCTCTTCCGTCGGCAAATACACCACGGCTTCTTCGAAGAGAAAACTCGCGAACCAATACGGCATTAACTTGCCATTATCTATAGTTTCCTTAATCTTTCGTCCGAGCGGGGTATCCGCTTTTTTCAGCTCGCGAAATTTATCGCCGGTTGAAAAGACTTTCCAGCCTGTTTTCTCTGCAACAAGCTTCGCCTGGGTGCCTTTGCCGCTCCCCGGCTTGCCTACCATCACAAGGGTTTTATATTTTTCAAAAGGATTATTCATGGCTTCATGATAAACGAAAAACCGCCTTTCGACAAGGCGGAGAGTTATACAATACAACATGAGCCCCAAACGCCTCCTGCGTTCCGACGCAAAAT
>CAYRXD010000064.1:0-2567 GCA_964428135.1 uncultured Candidatus Saccharibacteria bacterium
CTGGTGAGAAAAATACCTTCTTTGCGGGTTTAATAATGTTATGAAAATTTTTCTGCAAAAGAGTGATGATTTTTTCTTTGGAGTGTTCGTCGAGGGCATATCGCGATAACACCGTCGTTCCCTTTTCTCTTCCGAGCAAGATGACGGCTTTGCGGAGAATGCTCGGGAGAAGGTAGAGTTCGTTTTTCTGGCGGAGAATTTCTTTCAGGCGTGCAAGCACTTCGTGGGCTTCTTTGCCCTCAATGCTTTTTATGAACGCTTTGGCGTAGGTGTCTGTTTTCATGGGTTATCTTCTGGCGGCGTTCCTAACTCGGAGGTGAGACCTCCAAAGGGAGGACTCACCTCCGAGTTAGGACGTTTTGGTGCTTATTCGTTCTATATATTTTTTATCGCGCAATTCAGTGACTTGCTCGCCGAGAATTTTCTCCGTGATCTCAACCGCGAGCGCGAGGACTTCGTCTTTTACATCTGCCATCATTTTCTTTTTTTCTTCTTCCGATTGTGCGATAGCCTGCGCTACGATAGTCTTGGCTTTTTCTTCCGCTTCTTTTTGGATGGCGTCTTTTATCTTTCCGGCGCTTGCAAGGGCGCTGTCGAGAATGGCTTTTGACTCTTGCTTGGTTTGCGCGAGGATTTCTTCTCTTTTTGCGGAAGCTTCGGTGAGTTCCGATGCCGCGCGTTTCGCGTCTTCGAGTCCTTTCTCTATCTTTTTCGTTCGTTCCTCAAGAAGCTTAAGTACCGGCTGATACGCAAAACGATGCAGGAGCCATAAAAACACGGCGAAATTTATCAGCTGTGCAAGAAAAATACGTATATCAATACCGAATGCGTTTAACAACTCCATGGTTAAAAAAGGGCGATTTCTACCCAAAAAGAATGATTAAGGCGACAACAAGACCGTAAATGGAGGTTGATTCCACGATTGCCATGGTGATGAAGAGTAACGGCGTTATTTTTTCTTGGATTTCCGGGTTTCGCCCGATGGCTTCCATGGCTTTTGAGGCAAGGATTCCTTCTCCTATACCGGCACCGATACCCCCCACCCCTGCGGCAATCGCCGCCGCTATTACTTTTGCTGATTCTATTTCCATACGATTTATATTTATTTACATTGATAATCACAATCATTACACAATTACACAATTGCACTATACACTATTTTATGCTCCGTGAGAAGCCTTTTCGCTTGCCATCGTGATAAAGACAATGGTCAAAAGAGAGAAGACGAACGCTTGAATGACCGCCGCAAGCAGTCCTGTCAGCATAAACGGCAGAGGAACAAAATAGGGCATCAGTGAAAGCATGACGGCGACAAGAACTTCGCCCGCGAAGATATTTCCAAAAAGACGAAATGACATGGACAGCACTTTTGATAATTCGCCGATAATATCCATAAGACCGAGAACAAAGTTTAAGGGGCTTGAGAAATTTATGAATTTTTTCAGGTATCCGAACGGACCGCTTGCGGCGACGGCGACTATTTGGATGATGATAACTACCGTGAGTGTCATAAACAGCACGAGGTTATAATCCGTTATCACCGCGCGGAAAAGCGGTTCACCGTGAAAAGTAACGGCGGATGCCGGAAGGAAAGCGAAAAGATTCGCGAAGAGTATAAAAAGAAAGAGGCTGAATGCGAGCGGAAATATTTTTTTTGTTTTTTCAACACTGCCGGTGATGGTGGTGGTGAAATCAAAAAACTTTTCAATAAGCGCCTCTGCCACATTCTGAAAGCCTCGCGGCACTTCTTCCAGTGTGGAACGAAGCCGGAGCGCCAGGGCAATCAGGACGAGCGCAAGAAATATGCCCCAAAACAGAGTGTTCGTTACGGGAAAACCGCCGATGGAAAAGAGCTCTTCGGGAGCGATGGCGACATGAACACCCGATTCGTGCGGCGCATCTTTGCCGAGCAGAAAAGACAGAAGCAGAAGCGCTCCGACAAACAGGAGGGTGAGTTTACTTGATTTTCTTTTCGGTATCATTCTTTTCAGCTATTTTATTTATTTCCTTTGAGTACGCTTGTAATTTTCGAAACATAAGCACGTGGGTTGCGATAAATGCGACCGCTACGGACAAAAACAAAAAAATGCGTCCGGTATGGAAGAAAGAATCCAAAAGCCACCCGATTCCGCCGAAGAAAAGAATGGGGCCGGCGATAGACAAAGCATTGAAGAGGAACGCTTGCCGAAAAATTTCTTTGGAGATTAAATACTTATTGCTCATACCTCAAAATCTCGCGATTGGGTTACTGAACGAGAAACACATTATACCAATAAAACGTCAAAATACAAGCCAAAACCGCGAAAGCAACCCTGTTTTTTAACATTTTTTCCGCAACACGTTTTTCTTTAAAAAATTTTACCGCTTTATCAAAAAACAAAATCTCCATGCCCAAAAGTTCAAGACCAAAAAACATCAACCATAAACCGGGGACAATGGGGAGAACAACCCCGATAAAGCCGACGATAAGAGTAATGACACCGATTAATTTTTTTGTTTTCGGCTTTGAGCTGGTATATTCTTTTATTTTTTTGAAAAATTTCACCTTAGCACTCTTACCATAGCAG
>CAYRXD010000064.1:2577-7712 GCA_964428135.1 uncultured Candidatus Saccharibacteria bacterium
AGTTTTTTCGCTTTCTGGCAAACAAAAATGGCGGTGCACGTTATACGCGCACCGCCATTGGTAGAAACTAATTATTTCTGTTGTTGAGGTAACGACAAAAACAGACCCTTAACTAGCATCAAATAACCGCTCCAGAGAACCGGAGCGGTTATTTTTGTTCGTCTGTAATAAGAAACGGATTGCACATTTTACAAACGCCGAGTTCTTCGAGTTTTTCGAGATATGCAATGACGGTCAGTACGAACTCCGAATGGCTCCAGGTAAGCGGAGCGGCGCTGATCTGCTCCTTTGTGTAGGGGTTGAGCTGTTCCGAAAGAACGCCCGATGGCAGTGCCATGCTGATCACCCAGTCAAGCCACTTTTTTACGCGGTCCATATCCTTTTCTTCTTTTGCGGATGCCACATAATACTGCACGAGCCACAGCGTTGTGACGAACCACGGATTTCCGGGTACATCGTGTCCGACGCGGTAATAATTATCCCCCTCGTATCGCGCGATACCGCCGGAATACCGAAGGCACGAAAGTCGTTCTTCCGCTACGCCGAACGCCTTCGTAAGTATTGGGTCGCTCGGTTCCAGCAACCCGAAACGCATCATTCCGTACGCGCTTGAAATATCAACAGTATTATCGTAGGTGAATTCGCCGTTCTTCAGCCTAAAAAGCTTGCGGAAAGAACCGCTTTCGGCATCATAGAGATATTTCATAATGCCGTTCTTAATCTCCGCCGCCGTGTCGGTGTATTTCTTCTCGCTCGTGAGTTTACCGAGAAGTTTGGAGAATTTTGCCGCCGCAACGAGCGCGCCGTAGACCGATGCGGCGGTATACGTTGATACTCCGAGTTTTTCTTCCCAAAGATCGTAGCTTTGTTTCGGAAGACCCGTCGCTTTGTCGCGATAGAGCACCATGAAGTTCGCTGCTTTTTGAATGAAAGAATTATACAGCTCTTCGACGAACTCCAGGTCTTTCGTAAGCTTGTAATGTTCCCAGAGGGCGAAGATGGTGACGGCGGTCTCGTCTTCTTGAATGGGCAACTGAACCGCGCCGTCTTTCGTGACCCACGGGTGCCACGAGCTGCCCAAACTGCCGTCCGTGCGATATTTGTGCATGAAATAGCCGTCGTTTGTCAGTGCCTGATTGCAAAACACAAAAAATTTCCTGGCAATAAATGAGTCCCCTGCTTTATCAAGCGCCATGATTGTAAAGGCTCCGTCTCGCGGCCACATGTAGCTGTATGTGTCGCGCCCATACTGAAGCATGTCGGAATCTCCCGAAGCGAGAACGGCACCGGTGGAGTCCACGTGCGAGCGCATAATGAACAGTGATTTTTTGAAGATCTTGATCGTTTCGTCAGAGAGCCCGTAAAAATTGAAATTTTCCCGGTTGACCCACGCCCTCCAAAAATCCTTTGTGGTGCGCAAAAGATGTTCGGGGGTTTTTTCAAGGATGTAGTTATTGAGATCTACCGCTTCGGGGATTGATTTTGCCGCGGCAATCCAGAAATAGATCACTTTGCCTTGCTGCGGGTCCATTTCGGCATGGAAAGAAATTACGGAGTCCGCCAAGCCATGTTCAATCGGATTTTTGGTCAAGATGCCGTCTTCGGCATCGCGATAACTTCCGTCCCGCCCCTCCATCTTGAAAATGCCGGTCGTGTAGTCGTCGATGCCGCGATCGTCGACATCGTCCACTCTGCCATTCACCAAAAACACGCGCTTGCCTTCGTAATGAATGATGCAGTTATTGAACGGGTCGTAGTATGCCGTATCCTGCCTGCGCGACTGAAAGATATTAAATTCCTGGCAAAAGAAAATTTTGACCGTTCGGCGGCGCGGTACGTCGTTTCGTATCGTCAAGCGGCGGAGAAAAATGTTCTTTTCATTATAGACGGTATCGTTGAACACGAGCACGAGCCCTAAACTTTTATTCTGAGCGACAATGTCGCTCACATGAGTATCAGGCAGACAATGAATGGCGACCTCCCAGCCATGATCCGAGAGAAAGCTTGTGGCACCGTCGACAAAAACGCCGATGCGATGCAAGGATTCCTCTCCGATATGATTCTCAAGTCCCACATGCGGGAAATAAAAATCTTTCAACTGCCCGTATTTGTCGTAGCAGACGAGCATTGAACCGTTTCCTAAGGTGAGGCTTTTTGGCATAGAATATTAAAATGCGTAATTTTTAAGATGTTTCTCCACTGTGAGAAGCGCGTCTTTCATATTTTTCGCTTTCAAGAGGCCGTCCGCGCATTTTTTGTCGCGGAGCACGCCGAGTACCCACGCTGAAAAATCACTGCGCCCCATTGCCGTGTGATGAAGAAATTGTTCTTCGCTTATGGTCAAGAGAGCCTCGCGCAAGTCTTTCATGCTGCACAGAGCCGGACCGTTATGTATCCAAAAACAAGCTTCACCGGTAACGATAATCAATGGCTTCTTTTTCTCCCCTTTCTTTGCGGGAGTGCTCTTTACCGCTACTTTCTTTTTTGGTTCGACTTTTTTCGTTTTTATCGCTTTAACTGCTGGTGAACTTTTTTTTGTTGCCATAATTGTAGAGAGTCCCAAAAGGCGACTTTCTTTTAATCTGATAAAATGTTAATGACTACTCGAATTCTTTAATTATGTACCGCTGAATGACACGCGCAGGCGCTGGTAAACTTCAATGCACTTTCTCGCCGCATTCGTCCAGCTCTGCTTCCAGACTTCGCGGTTGCCGTTCTCTTTCAGATTTTCATACAATACCCTGTTATCAAGAACGGAAATAATTTTATCCGCCATGTCTTCCGTATCCCAAAAATCCGCTTTTAAACAATGCGACAGCACTTCGGAAACGCCGGATTGCTTGGAGATAAGCACCGGAGTTCCGTTTGCGAGAGACTCAAGCGGGGTGATGCCGAACGGTTCCGAAATTGACGGCATCACATACAGGTCGGCGAACTGATACAGAGCATTCAGCTCATCTCCGCGAAGGAAACCGGCGAAGATAACTTTATCCCCTATTCCCGCATCAGCCGCCTGACGGATCATTTGCCGTTCCATATCGCCCGAACCGGAGACGACAAACAATGTGTCCGGGCGGTATTGGAGAACTTTCCGTGCGGCATCCACGAAGTAATCGGGACCTTTTTGAAGCGTGATCCTTCCTACGAATAGCACGATCTTATTCCCGGCATCGCGGAGCGCGTCAATGCGCGAAGGTAACTTTCGGTATTCGTGCGCGTCGATGCCGTTGTGAACGACGGATATTTTTTCGGGGTGAACGCCGTATTTTTCAATGAGTATGTTCTTTGTCCAGCCCGAAACGGCAATGATGGCGTCCGCCTCGCGAAGCCCTTGTTTTTCGATCTCAAATACCTCTGTGTTGATGCCGGTGCCGCCCGTGCGGTCGAACTCTGTTGCGTGCACATGGACGACCAAGGGCTTGCCTGTCGCGCGCTTCGCCTCAACGCCGGCAAGGAACGCGAGCCAGTCATGCGCGTGGATCACATCGCAATTTTCTGAAACGGCAATGGCGCCGGCTTTTCTCGCATAGCGCCGCACTTCTTCCATGAGCGACAATCCGTACACATCGTCTTTTACATTTCGCACTTCGTCCGAATATTTTTCAGAAGTGATGTATGGGTAGAGAACCGAATCAACGCGGCGAATCTTGATGCTTTTTTCATTCGCAAAAACAAGCTTGGCGTGACGGGAATTGACCGAAACTTTCTTCGGGAGAACAAAAACCACATCCGTGTCTTCTCGAGAAAGCGCCTTGGTCAGCCCGAAACATGCCGTACCCAAACCGCCGCTATTATGCGGCGGAAACTCCCAGCCAAACATCAGAATTTTGAGAGACATAGTCTTAGCTATTATACTCCTCTGATGCTTGACAAACAAGCATGTTATCCACCGAAGAGAGGATTCTATAATATTGAGAATATCTTGAGAAGATTTTTATCACCGCGCTACGCGGCCATAAGTGGATTACCACTCTTTTTCGTCGAGAATAAGAATACGATATATATGCAGTAAAGCAAGAAATGCGCTCAAAATAACCGGACCAAAGAGGAGCCCCATCGGACCGAAGAACGAAAGCCCGCCCAAGACGGAAAAAAGGACGAACAACGGATGCACCTCAATACCTTTGCTGTAGAGAACTGGTGCAAGAAGATTATCAATCAGCCCCACCAGAAGCGCGCCCCACAAAAAAAGACCAAGTGCCGCCGTTTTGCTTCCGATAAGCAAAAGATACAAAATAGACGGAACGGTCACGATGGCTGTACCAATTCCGGGTATGAGCGCAGTTATGGCGCCAACCGTCCCCCACAAAGCGGCATTCGGCACCCCGAAAATAAACAGCCCCATTCCAACCAAAAATCCCTGCACAAGAGCGATAAAAAGAGTTCCTCGTAAGACAGAATTTATCGTTCGCTGCATTTTTCTCAAGATCTCCCAATCGTATTTGTCGTCAAGCGGACTGATCTTTGTGAGAAGCTTCACGAACTGCTCGCCTTCTTTTAAAAAGAAGAAGAGCGAAACGATCACCAGAAATATCCCAAAAACCGCGAACGCCGTCCCGGACACAAGCGGTCCGAGATTTTCCGACACGACATCGATAAACTTTTGCACATGTGCCGACAGATCAAGAGAAAAATTCGGAAACACCTCTTTCATCGGACGCTCTATTGAGACATTGACCGTTTCCAAGAAATGCGCCCCCGAGTAGTTATTGGCTTGGCTGTTCAAATACAGTTCCCTTGACTCATGAAATATCTGTGTTCCAAGAAAATAAAGGGGTGCGGCAACAAACATCAGCGTAATGCCGATCACGAGAACGGCGGCGATATTCTTTTTTCCGCGGCATACTTCCAATATCTTTGCATAAAAGGGGTGCAAAAGGACGGAGAGGATAGCAGCAAGAGCGATGATGTTTAAAAAGGGCTGGTAGACAAAAAACGTCAGCACGGAAACGACCCCGAAAAGAAGGAAGAAAAAATATATCTGCAATTTTTTATCATCTATCATATAAAAACATTATACCACGGATCCCTGAAAGTTGTGTGGAGAAACGGCCTATGTCATTTTCAATTATTAACCCGAGTCGCAAACACCCTCCTTTTTCACCTATAGCTAATTCTAGCATATGCTAGAATTA
>CAYRXD010000065.1:0-7361 GCA_964428135.1 uncultured Candidatus Saccharibacteria bacterium
GCCCGCTTTACGAAATGACAATTTGGGGCTCATATCTTGACTGGAAAAGACTACGACCACTGCGGATAACTTTAATCGGCTATCTATAAGAGCTTCGTATATACTGTATCATGCCGGGCATGTCTTCCGTAACGCTTGCCGAACCGCCGAGGAAAATAAAAATCGGTCTTGTTTCGCCGCCCATCTCCATATTGAACACACCCATAAAACTTTCCGCACCATCGTCTGAGATCATCATTTTTCCGCCGATAAAGCTCGGGTCATCGGCAAAAAGATTCCCGTTCGGAACATCTTTGAATTGCGATTCGCCGTACGCGGAGTTTTTGAGATCTCCCGCGCTCATCTTAAAAATAAAGTTTCTGTTGTGGTAAATGTATTTTGCAAGGTAGAAGAGGTCTTCTGGCGTTGTCGCCCCGTCTTTCGTGTGACTCATGCCGACAGCGCGCGCTTTGTCGTCAAACAAAACCCCAAAACGCTTGGCTCCAAGTATTTTGGCAAATATATGCGTTGGGGCGGTCGATGTTCCGACAAGCCCTAAGTACAGAAGGTCGTAAGGCGTCACCTCCTCTCCTATGATCAAGCGGGTTTCGTTCGCACCAGAAACCATTTCTTCGGTCAATATGATCTTCTTTTCGATATTAATGTAGTCTGTTGCGACAAGAGAACCGAGCAGCTGAGAGAAGCCGCCGAAGGCACTCGTATCTTTCGAAGATTGTTCCAAAAATACAAAATTATTCTTCACGTCCGCCGCGAAGTAAGCATTCGCGGTCACATCAGGGGTACGTGTTCGGTAGGAAAATTCATCCGAAGCAAAATCTTTTTCAAACACGAGCACCGGCATACCGACATTCGCGAGTTCGAATATGCTCTGTGCATCCTCATCAGCAAGACGGATGCACCCGCCGGAATAGGTCGACGCCACAGGGCTTCCGTCCGGGTAATACGGCCAGCCGTGAATAAAAAAGTTCCCTTGAAAGGTCATGCTCCATGGCTGATAGACATGCCCGAAAGAAGAAAAATGGTTTTTCTCTTTTGAGCCAATCTTATAAATTCCCGCGGGGGTTTCCCACCACGACCCCTCCTTGCCTTTCGTGAGAATCGGCACTTCTTTTGCGAGCACCCCTTCCGCGTAGAGGCGCAGTTTCATCTGCGACAGATCGGCTTCGATAAAGTTCGCCTTCTGCGCAACAAATTCATCTTTGGTTTTCTTAAAAAAATCCGGGTCGGAAAGCGAGGGTTGTTCGCCGTAATTGAACAGAGCATTACTGATCTCCCCCGCTTTTGGAAGAGAGAGGGCATAGTTAAATACGGTTTGACGGAAGAAAATAAAAAGCACAAGCATCCCCGCCCCCATAATACAGAGGGTGAGGAGCACCGCCCAAAACGGGATCGGAGTCTTTAAGGCTTGTTTCATAGACTTATGATAACACAGGGATTGAGAAAATGCATAAAAATCCCCGCAAAAACGCGGGGATTTTTATGTGGTGGGCGGTAGAGGACTTGAACCTCTGACCTTTTCGGTGTAAACGAATTGCTCTACCAACTGAGCTAACCGCCCTTATTTTTTTTATACCTTTCAGAATACCTTATTTTTTGTTTTTTGCAATTTCTCAACTATCCCCCCACCAAGAATCGAACTTGGATCTAAAGCTTAGAAGGCTTTCGTTTTATCCATTAAACTATGGGAGGAAAATTTACCGCTCTTTCCTAAAAGCATGATGCCCGCCCCTATTTTATACGCCAAAATTCAAAAGACGGCTATTCTCAATTCCTGTGGTGGCGTCAATTAAAATGTCTTGAGAGGGCTTCAGGCTTTATGGCTTTCGTTTTATCCATTAAACTATGGGAGGTTATTTTTTATTTTGTTACCAGAAGCGTGATGCCCGTCCCTATTTTATACTCTGAACTTTAAATGACAACCATGCACAATTCCTGTGGTGGCGTGAGTCAGAATTCCCGTTAGGGCTTCAGGCTTCATGGCTTTCGTTCGCTATCCTCTCTTTGTTGAACTGTGGGGGAAATTATTAGCACCTTCGTCACCACCATAGCAGTATTTCCAAAAGGGGTCAAACAAACCCTTAACTACTCGACAAGTGACGGCACCGTACCCGTCGCATTTTGTTGTGTTTTCTCGATAATACGAGTGCCTGACCCCTGGGGAAGCGACGGATCTGCTATTTGGAGCGGCGAGGTCAGTATATTTTGAAACTGCACATTCTTTGCCTCAAACATTTCTGACACATTGGCGAGTCCTTTGCGATTCAGCCGCACCCCATCTCCTGCCGCCGCGTCCTCCGTTTTGACCGCGCGCGAATCGGAAGAGAAAGCGTACAAAAAGAAATGGAGAGCGAGTGTCGCGGCGGAAAGAATGGTTCCGGCAAGAAAGATCGCCGCCCACGCCCTGTTTGGGCGAAGCTCGAACTTGTTCGGGTCGCGATCAAAAATATTTTTTATTTTAATTTTGGATAAAAAGTTGGACATAGTAATAGCGGTTTACGGGGGTCGCGGGTCCTCTATTTTTTTGGCACCTCACCCGTCGCAGCCAGTGGACCTTCCGCCGAATTCACCGCGAGAAAACTTTCAAGCATGATTGTAAAATTTCCCCTCCATTGTCCGTCAGTCTCGACCCTTTGAACATCAGCTTTTTTTAACGCGATTTTGTACGGCATTAACTCGACCAGAGCGATAAGACGATACAACCCTGAAAAACTCCCTGCCGCCGAAAAATCAAGCTGTATTCCGACACTGCCTTTAGGAGCATCTGTTACCGAACTTACTGTAAGCGCGACACCTGCATCTTTCCCCAGCTGTTCTATATACTCAATGAAGGTGACGGTGTTTGCTTTTTGGATGAAATACTCGTCAAGTTTCGCACGGCTCTCTTTTGTATCTTTGAGTGTCCCTTCAAGCTCTCGTATCTTCTCCTGATCCGATTCCTGCTGGTTGGAAGCGGCATAGAGCGTGGCTGTTTCTTTTTGTTTGACGTGCACGGAATACCATATAGCCCCATACGCCAATATAAGGGATACGATGAGTACAAGGGATACGATAAACAATTTTTTAGTCTTTGACTGGTTCATTTTTTGTTATTTTGAGGCGGCTGGAACATTTTCCGCGAGTGACAGCTTTATCGTAAAACCAAGGTCTGTTTCTTTCACTAAGCTGGAAAGCGGAAGGTCGATGGTTGAAAATTTTTTCTTTTGAGCAAGCTGCTCTTTGAATAAGAGGAGTGTTTTTCGGTCAAGAGACCTGCCTTCGAGTATAATATTGGATGATACCGTTTCGTTCTGTCCTTTCTTCGACACTACGCCTCCCCGATCGTAAGACAGGTGGGTAATGACCACACCCAACGGTCGGCTTTGCAGTACATCCAAAAATATATCCTTCACGAGAGGTGTCGGAACGCCGCCAAGCAGGGTATCGATCTTTTTATTTGTTTCCGAAACCGCCATTTCAACCTCTTTCACTTGAGACAGTCTGTCTTTGGTTTCCGGACTCTGCGATGAGATCAGGGACTCAGTATACTGTGAACTGACGGCAAAATAGGTCGGGAGATACGAGAGGATGGATAAAACCAAAACCACCGAGCACATCCCGAGACAGACAGTAAAAACGCGCAGGCGATATTCTTTGCGCAGAGCTTGTTTTTCTGATACTGGTAAAAAATCAATCATGGCGTTAGCGATTCTTCCGAATGAAGAGCCTATTGGCGTTTGGACCCAAGCGCCAGTCCTATGGCTGTGGCAAATCGAAGCGATTCACGAAAACCAATCTCAGGGATATGTTGGGTGAAGGATAATACATTCACCCAGGTATTCGCCATCTCGATCGGCACGCGAAGTTCTCCTGCTAAATACTCCGGCAAGCCGCACAGGGCGGATTCCGTTCCGGATAAAATGACCTTTTCGATCTTTTCTCTTGTCATCCCGTTTTTATCTTTGTGCGTATGCCAATAGATAAAATGCTTGTTTGCTTCATCGGCAAGCTCGGAGAAAAAAGACTCTATACCCTTCTTGACGCTTTCCGGCAACGGCTCATCATTATAACACTTTTCCTTCAGCGCGTGCGCTTCTTCCGGAGAGACGGAAACCGTCTTTCCTATAAGCGTGTCGACCGTCTTCCCTCCTATCTCTATGTCGTACGCCAAACGCACAAAACCCCGGCTCGCCACATACACGCCGGTCTTAACCCTGCCCATATCAAGGATCATAAAAGTACTCGGGTCTCCGCGAGGAATGATCGCCCGCGACAGCGCACCGGCATCCGACTCCACAGAAAGGAGCGTGAGTCCGGCGGACTCAAAAACATGAGCATAGGACAACACTACATCTTTCGGCACGACCGCCGCCACGACCGTAAAAGAGTCCGGTTTTTGCTTCGGCGTCTCAAGAATGTCATAATCAAAGAATACTTCCGAGGCTTTGAATGGAACATGCTCTTCAAGCTGGATCTCAATACTCTCACGGATCTCTTTCTTCTGTACTTTGACGATCTCCATTTCCACATGGTACACATACGATTCCGGCAAGGACATGCGGACAAACTTCATTTTGTGTTCTTTTTTTACTTTTCGCAAAAGATCTCGAAGTACATCAGTGTTCTGAATGCGCCCCAAAGAAATGGTTCCGACGGGAACGGGGTATTCGCCGTAGTCGCCGAGCCGGATATCATCTCCGCTCAATGAGAGTTCGACAAAACGAAGAGAGACCTCGGAAAGATCAATCCCCCAGGCATTCATTTCCATGTACTTTGGCACAGGGAAAACTTTGTAAAATACGCTTTTTGCATTCATAGAAATCACTCTTAATTATACAAGAAGCTTGCCGTTTTGAACAAGGAAAAGCTGAAAAATAAAGATAAAGCCCGCATACAGCGGACTTTATCTTTATTTTATTTTGCTTCCCGACGGAATGTCGGGCGACACCTCAAGCAGCGAAAATTTCCCATCTTCCGTACTGACTGCGAGGATCATGCCGTTCGATTCGAGTCCGCGAATCACGCGCGGCTCGAGATTCGCCGCGAAAGCGCATTTCTTTCCCACAAGCGCGGACGGGTCGGGAAAGTGCGGCGCAATACCGGACACAATCTGCCGCGGCGCCTCCTCCCCCATCGCAACGGAGAGCTTGAGGAGTTTATCGGTATCCGGTACTTTTCCTGCCGAAAGTATTTCTCCGATTTTTATTTCCACTTTTTTGAAATCGTCTATGGTTATCATATGGTCATAAGGACACTTGTTTATTCTTATCCAAAAATTCCTGAGGGGCTCTCATAAATTTCTCAAGAGCGTCCGACTCCCCAAGCATTCTCAACGCTTCGGCAAATAAGTTTTGGTCGCTCATGTCGCTATGATGATATTCCGCACCGGAGAGATTTTTGTCGCTCCGCAATACCCCATAGAGTAAGACGATCGGATTCTTTGAAATATCACCCTCGACATCGATTCCGGCTCTTCTCATCAATGAACGTGCATGGAGGAGCGTCATTTCGCCAACGGAAACGTTTTGTTCCGCTTGCTCAAGGGCGTTTGTATAATCGGCTTCATTGATAATACCGCCGAGAGCCTTGTACTTTTCGTACGGATTATTTTCAGCTTCCGTTCCATTTTTAGGTTGTTCTCCCTCTGTATAAAACTCCTTTTTTTCTTCTAAAAACATAGGGGTATTTATTTAAGTTTAATAAAGATACCATGATGCACCCTATTCCTATTCTCATATTCTCTTCCAATTTCAATAAAAAGTCAAAAAAATACCCGTCGGGAGATACTCTTTTTATCAAGAAAACTCTGTAAAATAATAGCCGCGGCAGATGCGTCGGTCATCGCGCTTCCCTCTTGGATGTTCCGCGCTTGTTTGGAGGTGAGATATTCGGGTTCGAGAAATACAGACAGTCCGAGTTTCTCTTCAAGCTTCTTTTTGAACGGCAGTATCTTTTTCATCAGGGGGTTCGGGGTGCCGTCGAAATCGCGCGACTCACCGATGACAATTGCGCTGATTCCTTCTTTTTCACAAATTTCTGCAACCACTCTGACAAGGTCTCCGGTGTTCGGCACCACCGAAAGCGGAAAAGCCATGCTCCCCGCTTCGTCGGATGTCGCCATTCCGACCTTTTTCGTCCCGTAATCAATGCCGAGTATTTTCATAGTAATTGGATAATACCACGTGCGACAAGAATTGACAAATATCTCTGTTTAGGTATACAATACAAATTGGGTGTTTTACCCGGTCACAACCCAAAGAGTAAGTAATGAAAAAGTTAAGTTCGTTGGTGGTATTGCTTGTCTGTACGCTTGTCGGATGCGCCGAGTTGTCGGCGAAAAAATCATGCGACAGCCAGGACACCACCGCATATTGCGAAAGTTTCCGCAGCGGCAACAGATAATCGCAAAGCTAAAGTCATTTCAGCCGATCTTTCTTTAATGGGAGATTGGCTGGTTTTTTTATGGGAAATAGGTATAATGCGAAGCACAGGACAGGAGGAGTTTCCCGCCAAAGCGGAGAGGTGGCTGAGTGGTCGAAGGCGCTAGTCTTGAAAACTAGAGGGCTCGAAAGGGTCCCGCGAGTTCGAATCTCGCCCTCTCCGCCTTGGCGAGAAATCATAAAACCCTGAAAAACAAAAGGAGGAAGAAATGAAAAAACCAATAGCGTACCTTGCCGGACCGCTCGGTTTTTCCGAGGCGGGGAGATTGTTCCACAACACCGTCCTTATACCCATGATAACAGAAATCGGGTTTGAGATTCGCAATCCGTGGACACTAACCCCCGCAGAGCTGATACAATCCGCCATTGCGCTTCCCTATGGGGAAGAAAAGAGGTCGGCGTGGAGAAGCGTCAATGCCATTATCGGACACAACAACGCTCTGGCGATACAAGAATCCGATATCATCATTGCCGTACTTGACGGAGTTGATGTTGATAGCGGTACCGCCGCGGAAATTGGCTACGGAGCGGCTCTCAAAAAATCAATAGTCGGCTACCGAGGTGATTTTCGATTAAGCGCCGATAACGAAGGAAGCGTGGTTAACCTACAGGTTGAATATTTTGTCCATCTATACGGCGGCGAAATAGTAACAGACTTGGAATCATTAAGGTTGACCCTGACAAAGAGAGCAAAGACCATCACTTGATGGTCTTTTTTTGTATTTGCCAATCCAGCCCCGTCAAGATATACTCAAAATTACCTTTATTAATTTTCACCCTAACCCCATGAGGTATCCCTATTACGAAATGAGCGTGCCGGTTTTTATTAAGTCTCTCGGAAGCCTCAAAGGTATCCTTGAAAAAGCCGAGAAATTCGCGGTGGAGAAGAAGGTTGCCGAGAGTGTTTTGCTTGATTCACGCCTGTATGTTGATATGTTTCCGCTT
>CAYRXD010000066.1:0-7223 GCA_964428135.1 uncultured Candidatus Saccharibacteria bacterium
TTGTGTTACAAGGGGTATTTAGGATTTCGAAAAGTTAAACGGGACACGCGTGGGACAGTCACCATTGTTTTTAAAAATATATGGTGTAATATGGTAGAATCATGCCACGCAACGCAAGAATTGATGTCGGAGAAGAAGTTTATCACGTAATCAATCGTGCGAACGGTCGCATGGAGATATTCAGCGAGCCGGAAGACTACGAATTGTTTGAAAAACTTCTTTTTGAAACAAAAGAACTTCTCGGTATGCGAATACTCGCGTACACTCTCATGCCCAACCATTGGCACTTAGTGCTTTATCCTCAAAACGACGGCGACATGGGAACATTCATGCACCGCCTTTCAAATGCTCACACCAGAAAAGTACATGCGAAAACATTAACGAATGGCTCAGGGCATCTCTATCAAGGACGCTACAAATCATTTCTCGTTGGAGACGACCGATATCTTCTTACTCTCATTAAATATGTCGAGCGCAATCCTGTCAGGGCAAAACTTACAGTCAAATGAGAATGGTGACTGTCCCCAATCCCGCACATCTATTCAAAAAGGGTCACCGTTCGGAAGGGGAAAGTGGGTGGATGAAATGGTGGCGAAGTTTCATCTTGAATCGACTCTGCACAAGCCGGGGCAGCGCAAAAAGAGTTGAAATTATAACACGTAAAACCCAAAAGAATGGTGACTGTCCCCAATCCCATGTCCCCAATCCCAAAAAGAATGGTGACTGTCCCCAATCCCCTGTCCCCAATCCCCCAATCCCTCGGATGGAAGACTCCTTTAGAAGTTTTTAATGAAGGTGTTGCACTAGCAGGTTGAATGTAGCGGACTCGCTATTGACAAAATAGCATATTCAGTATAGCATTAAAAATGAAGGTTTCTTTGCCATTAACAAACAAAGGCGTGAAAGCGCGGAGGTAAACAATGGGTACGGCAATGATTGTACAGGAACACCCTTTTATAGGGTTTCTGGTAGTGTGGATAATAGTGTTTCTTTCCTGCGTCTTCAAAAGCAGTGTGACAGGGGATGGTTTTCTTGCGATGCTCTGTGGCAGTTTTCTCTGTTTCGGGATGGTTGCCATTGTTATTTGTAGTCCGAAAGTTAACGATTATGTGATGTACCGGGGTTACTTGGAAGCGCTGCTTCTGCTTTCTTTTGTGATTGCATCTGTTCGGCTTATTCGCCATTACTGGGACGATATGAGCAGATGGCTTTGCTTTTATAAAGAACAATTCCAAAAATGGCAGGAGCGGAGGCGGAATATTTCCGATGTAAAAAAGATTTATCGGGAATCAAGAGTCCCGCCGAAAACGAAAGCGAAACTTGGCGAAGCGATAGCGGAGTGGGAAGAGAGCAAGCGGAAACTGCCATTACTTGCGGCGTCTCTCAAAAACTTGGAAGCGGAACTTGTCCGCATGGACAAGGCCATCGCGAAAGCGAAGGCGGGGCAAGCAAAGAAGCAGCTTGATGCGGATATCACCGAATCATATGCGGTAATCGTCGGCGATTTGTTGGAGCAGTGGGAAAAACTTCACCAGCTTATAGCGGAAGTGAAGAAAGAAATTGCCGTTCGAAAAGAGCGCATGGCTATGATAGCCAATTTTTTTCAGGACATTCCCGAGCAAGCCGAAGTATATACCGACTACGACAAATTTACCGCCGAAACTATGAAGCTGCAAAAAGACTTGAAAGAAGACCTTGTAAAAGTTCCAAAATAACTGAAAACGGAGATATAAAAATGACTGATTCAAATGAGGCGAAAGATCTTGTCGCCGAAAACGCAACAACCGTCGCTCTCTTCCGCGAACCGAGAACGCTTCAAGCGATTCTCACGCAGGATGTAACCGACATTCAAGATGAAATTCTTCCCGTTGCGCAAATGGTGAAAGAAGCGTCGGAAGGACTTTTGGCGACGACGCAATATGGAGAACTTTCCGAAGCGGCGCAAATCATCGGCAAAATGTCCGGCGAGCTCTCGAAACTCAAACCGCCATCATTTCTCGACCGTGTGCCGTTTTTCGGAAAAAACATCGAGAAAAAGATTCTGATGCGTAAAAGCGTTAAGGAAGTTTTGGAAGAAACGATGGTTCATTATCGGGGAGTTGCCGAAAACCTGAAAACCAACATCGTGAACGTTTCGACTATCGAAAATGCCAGCATTCAATGCGCTGAAATTTTGGAAACCGCGATTCTCCGCTTGGAAGAAGAGAAAGCCCTGCTCGACCGGGCGATTCTTGAGTGGGACAGGAATGATGTTCGCGGTTTGAATAATGCGCAGAATAAATCGCGCGCCTATCAAGCGAGCATCAACAATGCCACGACATTTCTGGGTACTCAGCAATACACCATAATTGAATGCGGAGTTCAGCGGCAGACCAGGGAAATGCTGTATGCTACCATGACCAGCTTGGCACCGCAAGTGGAAACGCTTGCCAACCAGCAATTGACCATGATTATCAGCGGGAACGAAGTTTCAACGGCGGTACGGATTAACAATGCCGCCATTGAAAGCGTCAGAGCAGCGACCGTCATAAGCGCCAAGATGATGCGTGAAAATGCGGAAGCCGTTGCCGCCGCGGCATATTCGCCGATAATTGATGAAAAAACATTGCAAGAAAGCAAGAAAGAGATTCTTGCGATGATGGGAAATGTGAATAAAATTATCGATAAAGCCCTTGAGGAGGGTATCCGCGCCGCCGATGTGGCGCGCAAAGGAAAAAAAGAAATTGAAGACGCGCTCCGAATTGCCGTTACAGGAAAGGCAACGGGAAAAATCACGGAAGAAACATCGAAAGTCGTACCGCGATTGACTCATTAGGTCAGTCGGGTATACATTATAATAGCCGGTCCATTTTTCGGACCGGTTTTTTTGCGCAAGATTCGTGCAATAAGGGATTTCAGACTTCATTCGGCATGTCAACTTTTTTTCTTCATAAATGTTTTACACAAAGATGAAGTCTGTTACGCTTTTATGAGGATTTGCTGAAGACGTATGAATTTCTCCGTTTTCTTTTGGTCGGCATCATTTTGCACAAATTTTTTGAATGAAGCGTTTCGGTGATCAACGGCACGCTTATTCTCTTCATGAAAGTGACTGCACTCAAAAACCGGAGAGCGCAACAAATCCTCTAACAATAACATTATTTATCCATGAGTTATAAAAAACAAATATTTTTCAGCGCAACCGCCTTTGTGTCCATTGCGGGTGCGTTTTTGCTTGGTGCGATCTTGTCGCTCTCGTATGCCAATGCCGCGGAAGATTACAACGCAAACTCTCCGGCGTATTATCCATTCAGTCTTAATGTCCCGACCGCCGCTTGCGTGAACGGAGCGCCGCAAGTTTCCCTTTCATGGGGAGCATCCGTGGGCGGCGTCACCTACAGCGTTTCTCGAAAAAGTCCGGGGACTACCTCGTGGCCGGTTATTGCAAGCGGACTTTCTTCGCGGAGCTCTGCCGACGTACCAGCAACCGCCGGAACGTATTCTTACCAGATCAAAGCGATCAATGCGTACGGAACGGGATACTCAAGTATTCAGAGCGTTTCTGTCGGGGCGTGCGCTCCTGTTGCTCCGGTGATTGTTCCGACGCCTGCGCCCGCGCCGGCGCCTGTGCCGATAACGGCAGTCAACCCCGCTTTTTATCCCTATGCTCTTAACACCCCGACAGCCGCTTGCGTGAACGGAGCGCCGCAAGTTTCCCTTTCATGGGGAGCATCCGTGGGCGGCGTCACCTACAGCGTTTCTCGAAAAAGTCCGGGGACTACCTCGTGGCCGGTTATTGCAAGCGGACTTGCGGTGCGCAATTACACCGATGTGCCGGGAACTGACGGAACGTACTCATATCAGATCAAAGCGATCAATGCGTACGGAACGGGATACTCAAGCATTCAGAGCGTTTCTGTCGGGGCGTGCGCTCCTGTCGCACCGGCACCAACTCCGGCTCCTGCTTCAGCGCCGACACCAAGTTCTTCTCTTCAGTGGGGATTCACCAGCGGATGGCAGCCGGAGAGCATGACAGCGCTCTCTCAAACCATCGGGCAAGAGCCGGACATGATTGCGGTGTTTACGCACTTCGGAAATGAAAATCAATTTCCTCACTACCTTGCGCCGACGATACGAGACACCGGTAAAACGCTGGTCATCTTCTGGGAGTACACCGACTATAATGTTGCGAGCCCTTACCAGCCGAGATTCTCTTACGACGCGATGCTTCGCGGAGACTGGGATTCGTACATGAGATCATTCGCCGCGGAAGCGAAAGCCTACGGCGGTCCCGTCATCTTGATCCCATTTTCCGAAATGAACGGCAACTGGTTCCCGTGGTCGGGAACGCAGAACGGCAATACTCCCGCAAAAATGATTCAGTCGTACCGCCACATCCACGATTTGTTCGCCGGCGTGCCGAACGTGAAATTCGGATGGGCTCCCAATAACGGCTCCGTCCCCGATATCGCCGAGAACAGCATACAGAGCTATTATCCGGGAGATGCGTATGTAGATTATGTCGGCGTTGACGGGTTCAACTTCGGATACCCGTGGGAGACCTTCGATCAGGTCTTCGGACGCCCGCTCTCCGTTCTTTCCGGCTACAATAAACCGATCTATCTTTTCTCAATGGCATCCGCCGACGGACCGAACAAGGCGGCGTGGATCACCGATGCCTTCACCGTACAGATTCCCAAGTATCCGAAAATCGCCGGATGGATATGGTTCAACGAGAACAAAGAGCGCGACTGGAGAGTGAATTCCGATCCGAACTCTCTCGCCGCATTTCAGGCGATAATCCCGTAGCTCTCAAGGTATTCGCAAAACAAATCCCCTCCGGTGAAAACCGGAGGGGATTTGCGATTAGGCGTCGTCCCAGAAGTTTTGCATATCGTCGTTAAAAAGCTCGAATTTGTCGCGGTACCTTTTGCGTCCCCGTCGGTCTCCAGAGGCTGCGTGCTTCAGAAAAGGATGTTCATTTTGATAGTTTTTCATAGAAGTCTTTATGTTTACTGCGGTTAATGTGCGGCACTGACCTCAAGGCGGTGACAGCGCCTGTTCGATTTTTGTACGCATAGTTTTTTTGTTTTTCGGTGATAAAAAATCAGATACTGATGCTGTTGTATGATACTTGCCCCCATGAAGATGGCAGTACTGCTGTGGCAATGTCCGCATCCATCGCGAGCGATGACCATGCCGCGGGCGAGCGTTTTTCTTGCGTCTTCTCGGGATGCAGGAGCGAGTCCGCAGCTCTTTTCATGAGATCAAAAGTGTTCGGCGTGCTTTGGTAACTTGCTTCGACGGAGACAAACGCGACGCTTACCATGACGGAAAATACGAAACCGATGACTAACGGCGGCAGAATTTTTTCGTCGCGGTCGCGCACGAGCACCAGAAGATCCGTGTGGCGGCGATTCTTCCATCCGAAGAGGAGTTGATAAAAGAATAACGCCGTCTTATATAAAAAACAGATCAGCAAATGCGTTATGAGCGATAGTCCGGTGAATGGCGACATCATGGGATTATTTTTTTTGAAGTATTACTTGAAGTGTTAAACACTCTTTCTCTCCGGCTTGAACCAGTAGAGATTTTTTTTCTGCAACACGACCTCTTTTACCATTTGTTCCAGGAAAACGTATGAATTGATATACATGAGGATAATATACGCCGGAGGAATGAATACGAGATCCCATCTTCGTTCTTTTATTCCCGAATAGATGGCAAAGACCGTGGTAAGCGCAAAGTATGAAAGAATGAACTGGATGAAAAAACGGATATTAATGAGCGGGAGAAGAAAGAGGAGGGAAGAAAATACGATCCCTTCTCCGTACGCCAGAGAGAGCTCAAGCGCCATATTGAAACGACGCGCCACGAGGTCCCGGTGCTTCAGAAGATTTTGCCAGCCGCCCCCGTACCATCGCCGCATTTGATTCACATACGAGTGAAGTGTCATCGGATCCTGGGTAAAGACGATCATTCTCCGGTCGTACCCGATGCGCAGTCCGTATTTGTGAAGACGGTAAGTGAAGTCCAGATCTTCGGTGAGAGTGTCGTGGTCGAAAGTAATATATTTTTTAAATGTCTCCGTACGGAATGCGCCCGCCGCGCCCGGGATCACGAGCATAAATCCGATATAGGATTGTCCGAGCTTGTAGAGGTTTTGTCCGATGGCGTACTCAAATGCGCGCCCCGCGGTTATCCAGTTATATCGCATGCTGCGCACATAGCCGCCGACGGCGCAAACGTCCGGATCCTCAAAATTTTGCAGAGTATATTCCGTGAAATGCCGTCCGAGTATCGTGTCTCCGTCGGTGGCGATGAATATATCGGTCGTCACGAATCGCAATCCGTATTCCTGTGCGTGGCTTTTGTTTCCTGTCGCGACGGGGATGGTGGCTACTTTTATCTTGCTGCCGAAGCTCTGCAATATCTCGGCGGTACCGTCCGTGCTTCCATCATTCACGACTATTATCTCGTCCGGCATTTTGGTCTGCCGAAGACACGAGTCGATGGTGGCCCGGATGGATCTTTCTTCGTTGTGGCAGGGGATAAGTATGGCGATAGTCATAATGAGGTATATAACAAGAGAATGCATGACACCAATGAAGATAAAGTGAAAGTGCCGCCCGCGTTCCCCGTTTCTTCACAGCGAGTTCACTCATCGCCGATATGATTTCTTGCGTACCCCTTCCATGTCAAATAAAATATTCATTGCCAGCTGGTTCAAAAAGTGGGCTGATCTCGCCGAGGTTTTCTTGAGCCCGCTCTTTATTGTGTCTGCTATTATCGCGGGTGCAGCGTTGTTTTTTTCGGTACATTATGCGGAGAACGCACTTTTTGCGAACACGATGCTCATCATCGGGAGTTTATTTGCCGGCGTGGCGGGTGTGTTCTTTAAAGATGAATACGACGAACATACCGGAAAAGGCATTCTGGAAAAAAAGGGGCGCTCAGCGCTCAGAAACCTTGAGACGATCAGCACGCAGCTCTATACCATTAAAACATGGTCGGAAGTCTTTTCTCGGGATGTCCCCGCGGGCAAGGAAAATAAGCGCGCTTTTGAAGAGATTTCGCGCCATATTTTGGCGATCGAATTGAACATCGCTTCCGGCATAGAAGACTGGGTCGACATTATTCCCGAAGTACAGAGGCTGGGGCAGGGAGAATTTGCCATAGACAAGAAGTATAAAGAAGTGGCGGAGTCAATCATGGCAGAACTTGTGGAAAGGAAGCAAGACCGC
>CAYRXD010000067.1:0-7208 GCA_964428135.1 uncultured Candidatus Saccharibacteria bacterium
GCATTCTCTCATACCCGACTTTCGCAAGCCACAGCTTAATCGGCTCGGCTTTTTTGGATGGGACGGACTGGATGAGGCGCAAAATGGTTTCGGTATCGGCAACATCGGTTTCTCTCATTTTTCCATCTTCTGCAAACAGTTTCAACCGGTTACAATTTGTAACCAGTTCACTTCCCTCTTTTATTAAGCGGTTTTTTAACACTTTCCAGTAATTTCTCGCCAATTGAAAATCCATTTGTTCCGTCAAAGCCGCCACAATATCAATCACCGAAAAATACCACGTTTCTTTCTGCTCATCATAAACACGCCGTATCTCCAATGAATTCTGGGTTTCAAAAATCGCCAGTGCATTTGAGATGTCTTTTTTCATAAGGATTATTTCTAAATAGTACGCCTTTTGCGAACATTTTACAAAAAAAACCGGACGGGGCTGCAAACCCCGTCCGGCAAGGATTTATTTTTTAAATTTCTCACTCATGCCTTCTCCTTCGATTCTCTCGATGATTGAGGCACCGCCCGTAAAAACGATCCTACCGTTGAAGATTGTTAAATAAACACATGTTCTTCCCTCCTCCCCAGAAACAGTGAGCCTCACGAGCTCATCTTCAGTAACAACAATTGTCTTCTCCGTCTTCATGATTGAACTCCTTAATATCAGGTAAAAAAAATTAGCGAAAAGAGTCTCTCCACCACCCACTTTAGGCATACACAATTATATATATTTTGTCAATAGTTCAAAAAAACACCCTTTCGGGCGCTTTTTTGTGTAACACGTAAGTCCTATTTCTTCTTCTTGGATTTTCGTCGAGAAACAATAAATACGTTTGAGTATTTCTTCGGCGTTCGAGTCTTCTGACCTTTGCCGGAGGGTTTGCCCCAGAGGGTTTTGGCTCTTCGCAAGCCTCGTCCTTGTGCGCCTTCGCCTCCGCCGTAGGGATGGTCGACCGGATTCATGGCTGAACCGCGGACGGTCGGGCGGATACCGAGCCATCGGGAGCGGCCGGCTTTGCCGACATTGCGGAGTTTGTGCTCGGAGTTTGAAACTTCGCCGACACACGCCCACGCGCTTTCGTGTACTTTGCGAATTTCGCTTGACGGCATTTTGAGGTGAACATATGGCGCGTCTTTCGCAACAATCTCGGCATAGTTGCCGGCGGAGCGGATGAGTTTTGAACCGCCATTCGCCTGGATTTCCACATTGTAAACGAATGTTCCGGCGGGAATGTTTTTGAGTGGAAGCCTGTTTCCTGCTTTGATTTCGGTGTTTTCGGCAACGACAAAGCTATCTCCTACCTTAAAGGTCTTCGGAGCGACCACGTACCGTCGTTCGCCGTCTTTGTAGCACACAAGAGCGATAAAGCCGGAACGGTTCGGGTCATACTCAATGGTTTCAATCTTCGCAGGAATATCTTTTTTGTTATACAAAAAATCAATGTCGCGATAAGCGCGCTTGTGTCCCCCGCCCTGATGCCGCGTGGTGATGCGCCCGTCCGCATTTCTACCCACATCGCGCTTGCGCCCTTTTGTGAGAGCTTTATGAGGCTTCTTTGCCGTCAGAACATTTCGATATGAAACGATCTTTGTCTGACGCATTGATGGGGTTGTGGGTCTGTGGCTTTTCATGGTTGTATTTAAATGAATTCAATCTTGTCGCCCTTTTTGAGAAAGACGATTGCCTTCTTGTTCGCGCCCTTCACGCCTTTTCTTCCGCGGCGGGTGATGCTTTTCTTCACTCCCGCGATAACATTTACTTGCGTGGGGGTAACTTTGTAGATTTCTTTCACTGCCGCTTTTATCTCAGGCTTTGTTGCTTTGTCTGCCACGAGAAAGGTATAAGCATTCTTTTCAGCAGAAATTGCCGCCTTCTCGGTGACGCGCATACGAAGAAGAACAAGGGAGTTTTTTTGATTGTTTAAGGTTTGTACGGACATGGTATTTATTTAGTCATTTTGGAAGCCATAAATTTTACGCTTTCTTCCGGGCGGGAAATGACGAGGTATTTGTACTGGAGCACTTGCGCGGGGGTGATATTGCGGAGTTCATCGACCGCAATGCTTTTGATATTTGCAAAACTCTTTTCCGTCTCTTTGTTCTTCGTACCAAGGGCGAAGAGAGCTGCGTTCTTTCTTTTGGTCGAGAGCTGCGAGTATCCCTCAATGGCAGAAACGGACACCAAAATCTCTTTTGCTTCTTTGGTCTTCATGGCGCTCGTTTTGAGGTCGTCTACAAAAAGAATTTCTCCTTTTTTGAGTTTTTCAGAAAGCACGGCGTAGAGTGCTGCGGCTTTCATTTTTTTGTTGCTCTTCTGCGTATAGACCTTTTCGCTGCGCGGACCATGAGTAATGCCTCCTCCGATCCAGATTGGAGAACGGCGATAACCATGGCGAGCCTGTCCCGTGCCTTTTTGTTTCCAGGGTTTTTTACCGCCGCCGCGAACTTCACCTCGGTCTTTGGTATGCGCTACCGGTGTGCGCATGTTTGCCTGTTCGGAAATCACCACCTGATGAACCAAGTCGCCGTTCCACTTCGCACCGAAAACATTCTCGGGGAGCGTAACGGTTCCCGCTTCTTTTCCTGTTTGATTATATACGGTAGCCTGCATAAAAATTTTAAATTTCTAATTTTGAATGAATTTTAAATATTTGAATATTGATTTATTGAATTGATTCGAAATTCAAAATTAGAAATTGGTTATTTACCTTTTACTTCGACAAGAGTCCCCCTTCTGCCAGGTATCGCGCCTTCAACAAAAATCTGATTCTTTTCCGTGTCTATCGCAATCACTTTCAAATTTTTGACAGTAACGCGGTCAGCACCCATTCGTCCCGCCATGCGCATACCTTTCGCAACGCGCCCGCCGGCACGACCTGCGCCGCCGATAGAACCCGGTTCACGCTCTGAGTGCTTCTGCCCATGAGAGCGGGGACCGCCCTTGAAACCGTGCCGCTTTACCACACCCTGAAATCCTTTCCCTTTTGAGATGCCGGATACTTCTATTTTTTCACCAACAGCAAAAGAAGAAACATCAATCGTATCGCCAAGATTTACGGACGGAACAGCGCCTCCTTTGAGGCGTGCTTCACGGAGGTACCGGAAAATACCCCGCGCTTTCGTGTGTCCGAGAACCGCTTTTGAGACGTTCTTTTCTTTTCGGGCGCCATAACCATACTGCACGGCGTTGTATCCGTCCTTTTCTTTTGTCTTGACCGAAACCACCGTCATCGGACCCGCGTTTACGAGGGTAACCGGATGCACCTTGCCGTCTTCATCGAAGATCTGCGTCATATTCTGTTTTTCGCCCAGTAAGAATTTCATGTGTTTAGTAGCTATTTTGAAAGTTTCGCAAAAATAAAACCCCTTTAAGGTTTGGCTTTAATCCTAGCAGAAAGCGGGACGGGAGTCAAATTTTTGCTGGTGTTTGGCGTTTAAGAAAAATCGGCGGACATATGCCCGCCGATTACCAATGAGCTTCCTTACTAAGGAAGTCTTTTGATCGTCAACCAATTACCCGCACTCTTGTTGGTCAGCCCATATGACACCATATCCTTAAACGTCACCGTAACTCTATCTTTTGGTATAAGAGCGAGGCAGAAACTCTGATCCTCCGGTGACACGACGAATCTGCGGTCGGACAGATCTGCAACTACAATACGGCAGTAGTTGCCGTTCATCACTTTATCTACAACAACAAAAATGCCGCCTTTACTCATTTCAAGAGCTTCGTTTTTTGCTCTCTGGTCGTTCGACGAATTAAACCAATACAGCGCCGTTGAACAAAAAAGAGCGACAATGAATATGCCGCTCATATGCAAAAAGAGAAACAGAAATTATTCGCCCGCTTTACGAAGTGATCATTTGGGGCTCATTGTTTGACTGGAAAACGCTCACTGCCGCTTCCAAAATTCTTTTTCATCAATTTCCGCCAAATCCAATACTCCGCGCAATGTACCGCGGGCAAGTTCTCGGTGGAGCGGTACAATGGTGACGACTCGTCTTCCGGAAATAGTCTTTTCGAGTTTTACGTGGCTCCCTTTTTGAGACACAAAAGAAAAACCAAACTCTTTTTCAAGAATTTTTACGACACGTTTCCCTGAAAACGTTTTAGGCATGTTTAATATCAAGAAAAGTGATGAACGGCGATTCTTTGGAAAAAAGCTTTTCCGCTTTTGGAGCATCCTCCAAATAAAGCTCCGCCGCCTCCTTGAGATTTTTCTGCGCGTCCTCAATGTTCTTTCCTTGACTGACGACGCCAAGCTCGATACATCGGGAAACATACCACTTCCCTTCTTTGGTTATAATAGTTGTGCATTTCATAAAGCGACAATAGCATGAATAGACATATTTTGCAAAGCAATTTTCGTTTTTGGTAACGTTTATTTATGGGCTATAGCGATTTTGTTCGTTGCAGACTTTCAGGTTTGACAAAAAACGTCCCCCGAATGAATTGTTCGGGGGACAGAATATCGACAGACGAAAAATTACTTGGGAAGAAGCGCGGACGGCAATCTTTCAATGATCAACCAGTCCCCGGTAACGACGGGAGATCCTTTTTTAAGCGCTTCTTCCGCATTTCTGAAAGTCGCCTTCACTTTGTCTTGAGAAACGAGCGCAAGACAACCTTTATATCCGACGCGCCCAGAATCGACCACCCATCTTTCTTCAAAATTTGGAAACTCCGCGAGGACGAGCTGGCAGCCAACGCCTCTGCCGACCATCTTGTCCAAAACAACCAATATGTTGGTTTTTGAAATTTCGGCAATTTCAAGAGCTTCTTTTTTCGCTCTTGTTTCGGTCGAGGTTAACCCGCACGAAGCCAGCAAAACTGCAGCAAACACCAAGAATATACGTTTCATTTTACACACCTTTCTGTTTTCAAAAAATTTCAACGAACGACAGCGCGTTTCAAAAAAGTTACTGCGAAATTCGGAGCACTTGGACATGATAGATGTTGCCCGGCAAAGTGCTCCAGGTTATATCCGCCAGTGCATTTATCGGCGCATCCATGCACTCTTTCATTCCGTCGCCGTAAAATCGGGCGATAAACCTTTCCGACGAACCCCAATACGGTCTTTTGAACGTAAGGATACAGCTTGCTTTCCCGTCTTCGTCCGGTCCGTACGTTCTCTTCTCGACAACGAAGGTGCCGACGGCGATGATCCGGCTTGCTTCCGCCACCACTCGCCTCTCTTTTTCGTCCAGGCACCCCGCAAGCAGAACAGTCAATGCCACAACCAACATCAATCTCTTCATGTCTCTTCTCCTGTTTCTAGAAAACCTTTCATGCCACAAGCATCCTAACACTCACAATACAGTGGTATTATTTTTTTGTCAATACCACAACCAAAAACACCCGAGCAGAAAGCCGAGTGTTTTTGTGTGCTCTTCGCAAAATCTTACACCATTTTCACATCTATACTCACCCCTGACGGAAGACTGAGGTTCGTGAGTGCCTCAATCACCTTGGCGTTTGGGTTCACAATGTCAATCAGGCGTTTATGGGTGCGCATTTCAAACTGCTCGCGAGCATCTTTGTGGACGAAGGTTGAGCGGTTGACGGTGTACTTTTTGATTTCCGCCGGAAGCGGGACGGGTCCGAGGACGGACGCATCGTATCGCGTGGCGGTGTCGATAATCTGCTTCACCGAAGAATCGAGGATCTTGTGCTCGTAGGCGCGGACCCTGATGCGGAGCTTTTGCGCTTCATCCCCTTTCGGTTTTGCCGCAGGCTTTGCTCTTTTGGCAACTTCTTTGGCAATTGGTTCTTTTGGAGTTTTTTTGGTATCCATATTTTGTTACGCGATGATTTTTGTCACAACTCCCGCACCGACGGTTCGTCCTCCTTCGCGGACAGCGAATCGAGTCTTGTCTTCAAGCGCAACCGGAGCGATGAGTTTTACCTTGAAGGTAACGGTATCTCCCGGCATAACCATTTCCACTCCTTCTTTGAGGGTTACCTCGCCGGTCACGTCAGTCGTACGAATGTAGAACTGGGGCTTGTATCCGCTGAAGAACGGCGTGTGGCGGCCTCCTTCCTCTTTCGAGAGAACGTATACCTCGCCTTCAAATTCGGTGTGAGGAGTAACAGTGCCCGGTTTTGCGAGTACTTGTCCGCGAGTAACATCTTCTTTCTTGATACCGCGTACAAGAATTCCGGCATTGTCTCCGGCCATACCTTCCTGGAGGGACTTATTGAACATTTCGATACCCGTAACGGTCGTTTTTGCGGTGGCTTTCAAACCGATGATTTCGATTTCCTCGCCTACTTTGATAACGCCTCGCTCAATTCGTCCGGTAACAACCGTACCGCGGCCTTCAATGGTGAAGATGTCTTCAACCGGCATAAGGAACGGCTTGGTGGTTTCGCGCTCAGGAACGGGGATATAGTTGTCGAGAGCGTCTGCAAGCTCGAGAACTTTCTTCGCCCATTCATCGTCAAGAGAAGTTGCATTGAGCGCCTTGAGAGCGGAACCGCGGATAACCGGGGCGCCTGCGCCATCGAATCCCTGCTTCGTGAGGAGTTCGCGCATTTCTTCTTCGACGAGTTCGATCATGTCAGGATCGTCAACCATGTCGCACTTGTTCAAAAAGACGATAATCTTCGGCACGCCAACCTGTTTTGCGAGAAGAATGTGCTCGCGGGTCTGGGGCATAGCGCCGTCAGTTGCGGCAACCACAAGGATTGCACCGTCCATCTGAGCCGCACCGGTGATCATGTTTTTAATGTAGTCGGCGTGTCCCGGAGCGTCGATGTGTGCGTAGTGGCGGGCATCGGTTGAGTACTCGTTGTGTGAAAGAGCGATGGTGATACCTCGTGCTTTTTCCTCCGGAGCGGAGTCAATCTGATCAACACCTTTCATCTTTACCGTCTTTCCCGCCATGTTCAAAACATGGAGAATCGCCGCGGTAAGCGTGGTCTTGCCGTGGTCAACGTGACCGATAGTACCGACATTTACGTGCGGTTTGTCTCTTTTGAATTCTTCTGCTGCCATAATATTTTGTCTATTTTCCGGTCACAGCAAGACTCTCGAGAAGTACCTTGCCCTGACCGTAAATAAAAAATTAACTTACTAATAAAATAATAACGTATTTTAAATACACGCTTCTGTACGATATTGTCCAGCCATAATAGCAAAGTGATAGGAATAGTCAAGCCTTAGAGTTATACAATACAACATGAGCCCCAAACGCCTCCTGCGTTCCGACGCAAA
>CAYRXD010000068.1:0-2615 GCA_964428135.1 uncultured Candidatus Saccharibacteria bacterium
TCAGTCAGCGGATTTTTTATATGCGCTTTCTTCGCCAGATAGCCGCGAAATTTTTCGGAAAACCCTTCCGCCGCGGTAAAAATTTTTATATTGCGGTCCTTCCACGAAATACCGTATTCCTTCCCGCGATCCAAAATATCTTTAATCATCGGAGGATACCCAATAAGCAAAAGCTGATCATAATGCTTCCCAAACTTCTTTACGGTACTAAGGAATATCTCCACATGCGTTCCTACCGGCACGACCGCAAGATTGTTCCCTTTTTTTGCCAGCTGATTCAGGTATTTGTAATTCAAAATCCCGCCGATCCAAATTCCCATGCCGAAGCTGATGATGGCAAGCGTGCTTTTCGTATCAAGTTCGAATTGATTTTTCAAAAACACCGCGCCAGTATATTCATTTTGCTCATCGTGCGCCTCTTCGCGCGGAAAAAAGAATGGCTCGCCGGTCGAACCCGAGGTTGCCGAAAACGTCGCGGCTTTTGAAAGGTCGCGGTTCGGGAAAAGGTCCAAGTAGCCATATTTTCTGAGATAAGAATCTTTGTCAATGACTGGCAGCCGCTTGAATGACTCCGTGTCTTTTATTTCTTCGGGATGGATGCCGCGCTCTTTCATGAGCTTTTGATACGCCGGCACATTTTCGGAAACAAATTTATACAGTTCCATAACGCGTTTCTTTCCCGCTTTTTCCCATTTTAAAGGATCTTCCGTTTTGAGGTTTTTTATCGCGCCGTCAATTGATTTCGGCAGAGTAAAAATTTTGAATGGTTTCATGTTTTTAGTTTTGTTGGAAAAAACTTTCAGCTATCTTGTTTGCAACCAGTACCGGTGAAATATTTTTCTTTTTACTTTGAGTAAATATATTTTTGAGAGTGTGCTTGATATTCTCCAATCTCTTTACAATACGCTCATCATTGTAATCTTTGTACTCATGTTCATCAATGACACTGATAAGCCCACCTGCGTTTACTGCATAATCAGGCGCATAAAGGATGTGTTTTGCGTGAAGTTTGACTGCCACGTCATCGCTCTTGAGCTGATTATTCGCTCCGCCGCAAATAATCTTGCATTTTAGAGAAGAAAGTATTTTTTTGTTTAAAACGCCGGAGAGAGCGCACGGGACAAATACGTCCGCTTTTTGCGAGGTTATTTCCTCCGGTTTTACTATCCGGACTTTTGGAAATTTCTTTTTCGCCTGCGCGGTTTTTTTCGGGTCAATGTCGGCAATAATAATCTCTTTCGCCTGAGGATAGAGCCTGGCAAGAACATCGGCGCCGATTTTCCCGATGCCCTGAATAGCGAACGTCCTTTCTTCAAGTTTTGCGGAACCAAAAACTTCTTGCAAGCACGCTTCAAGCGCAAACATAATCCCCGCACCGGTTTCTTTCGTAATATCGCGGCTGAATCCTCCGACGTACGGAGTGTGGTGTTTCATAATTTGCGAATCTTCCCATGTAATGCCGACATCGGCTCCCGAAATATATCTCCCGCCCAAATAATCAACGGCGCGGGCGTAATCGACAATGACATCTTTCTTGCTCGATAGTTTCGGGTTATCAATGATAACTCCCTTTGCACCGCCGTAATTGATACCCGCGAGCGCGCATTTATATGACATCATTTTTGAAAGACGAAGCGCATCGCGAAGCGCGTCAGTAGTGGTGTCGTACTTCAAAAATCGCGTGCCGCCAAAAGAAAGATTCTTGGCGCCTGATCTGTGGACGGCAATAAATCCGCGCAACCGTCCTTTTTTATCATGTACGAAGACGACTAGTTTATGCTCATCAAATTCCGGCAATGCTTCTATCGACGTGTGTATCATATAACTGTAATTATTGAATAATGACATTTTCGGCATGAAGTCTCGGTGAATGCGCCGTAACTTTCTCCGGATACCCTATTCGGGCGAAAAATTGCGGACGGTCGGAAATACCAAGTGTTTCTTGAATACGCTTATAAAAATCTCCGATCTGGATCACCGCCGCCATAGGTGCGATACTCACGCCGTGCTTCGTACTAAGAAGCGCCGCTCTTTCATACGCACGACCAGCATTCATCCATGCCGCCGGCGCATCTTCCCGTGTAGAGATCACGATATACGCCGGCGTGTGGGTTTTGAGAACGTCTTCGTCTTGTTTCCTGGATTTGCGCGCCATATTCACTTTCCGAAGAACAAACGGCGCAATGAAAGAAAGTGGGGTTGGTATGCCCATTCCGAATGCCGGCATCCCGACCGGAGAAGACGTGAGGTTGTTTTTTACATACTGTGAAAGCTCTCTTCGAAAATCATCATCGTCCATCGCTTCTTCCATCGAATCAAGCACCGCATCGGCTATCATATCTTTTTTTTCTTTCTCGGTAATAATATGCAAAGCTGTTTCTTTTTGGGTATTCATTCCTAACTCCCGAAAGAACGCATCGGGCAAGCGAGAATCATACTTCGTTCGGTTCGTACAGCGCAGAGGAATATATTTTGCCAGATGTTCGGCATTTTTCTCCTTCGATACGCGGAGTGCATCGGTAAAAACGATGCGCGCAGAATCTGCCCCATACTCAACACGAGGAGAAGAGCCGAAGTAATCCGCAGCAATGACTATATTATCAATAGCGCAACCA
>CAYRXD010000068.1:2625-7073 GCA_964428135.1 uncultured Candidatus Saccharibacteria bacterium
GAAGATTTTTGTCGCTTTCATGCAGCGCACGAGACATGTCTGGTTGTATCACAATTTCATTTTGCCCCACGCTAAAACTCCACGGCTGGCTATTGTGACTGGAAGGCGCAAGAACGGCAAAACGAATCAGAAACTTCAACTTATCAATCTCATTTTTCTTCGTATCAAAGCTCAAAAAGTCTATATTCCATGGCTCGTAATTGGCTTTCATATAATTTTTAGTAAAAATAAAAAAACGCATATAATAGCGTTTTTAACAGCACAGAAAGCTCTGCGTTTTACTCATAATAATACTTATAATAAACGACCCGTGTTTCATTACAGTTTTACTCTAGCACATATTTAAAATAAATGCAAGGGGGGTTAAATCCCCTCTTCTTTTAAATCTTCTACGGCTTTTCTTGCTTTTTTTGAAAGTTTCTTCGGGGTTTTTATATTGAGCGTAATGAGAAGATCGCCGCGTCGCGTCTTATCAACGGGAACGCCCTTGCCGCGAACCCGCAGTATCTCGCCATAAGAAACACCCTCCGGTACCCGTACCGTTATTTTACCATCAAGCGTTTCGATTGCATACTCCCCGCCCAAAATTGCGTCGGATAATTTAATGTCGAGATCCATAACCAAATTCGAGCCTTCTCGCTTGAAAAAAGAATGCGGTAACACATGAATCTTCGCGTAAAGATCCCCCGCCACGCCGCCGGGAATCATCTCGCCTTTTCCGGAAAGCCGAATAACTTCCCCGTTTGAAATGCCGACGGGTATGGATATGCGGATCTCTTCCTGCCCGCGTATTACGCCGGCGCCGCGGCAAGTCGGACATTTTTCCGCGGGAATTTCGCCGCGTCCGTTACAAACGCCGCATTCCTTCACGGAGTTGAATGTGCCGAAGAGCGTTTTTTTGGCATCATGAACCTTGCCTTTGCCGTTGCACGCATCGCATTTTTTCATTTTTGTTCCCGGTTTTCCGCCGCTTCCATGGCACTCTTGGCACGCCATCGTTTTTGTGATGAGGATTTTTCGTTCCGTACCGAATACCGCTTCAGCAAAAGGAATCTCGAGATCCATGGAAATATCTCTGCCCCGTTTTATCTGGCCACCGCGCCCGCCGCCGAAAAAGTCGCCGAAGATGTCGCCGAGATCAAATTCCACCCCTTCAAATCCGGGCGCACCGCCAAAGCCCTGCGCTCCCGAGAAACCATTGAAGTCGAACCCGCCGAAGCCCTGCGCACCGCCCGCGCCGTTGAACGTACTGCCGTATGTATCGTATTCCGCACGCTTGCGATCATCGGAAAGTATCTGATACGCTTCGTTTATTTCTTTAAATTTCTGCTCATTGCCGCCCTGTTTGTCCGGGTGGTACTGATGCGCGAGTCTGCGGAACGCTTTTTTGACGTCATCTTTAGTGGCGCCTTTTTCAATACCTAAAATTGTGTAGTAATCTTTTGCCATAATGTTCTAAGAAGTTATGATAGAGAGATACTACCATAAAACCGCTTTCTGGGCAATTTGACAGCAAGAACCATAGGTGTCATACAAGTTACGAAAAAATTTGACTAAAAATATGTAATGTGGTATGTTTGATATGAACTTTTTCTTTCACATTCACATACGAGGAATCGTTATGGACAAAACCAGATTAGTCGGCATGGTGCTTAAATTTACCGTGCAAAAACGAAGAGGCGAAATATCTTTTTTGCCGCGCGTCTTTGATGAAGAAGTGCTCGTGGCGCACATTAAACGCGCTCCGGGACTGGTTCCGAGCGAAGTTTGGAACTTCAAAGTCGAACGCTGGAATCAGCGCAAACACCAAGACGCACAGGGAAGAATTATCATAGACCTGGATGGCGAACTCGCGGGGCGCCACGAAGAAACGATTTTGCGCTATGACGCGGCCGCCAAACAGATCATTACCGAAACGTGGAGCGGCGAGCGGCTCGTTTCCGAAAAACGTACCGACGGCGCATTATCATTATCGTCAACAAACTATCTTGACCCAACAAAAGAAGTAGTGGTAACGATTCGGAAAGTCATCTACGGCGGCAAGGTCATAGATACTCAACGAATCAAGGAAACGCCGATTAAGGCATACCTCCGGGAAAGACTTGGGTTTATGAAAGAGTTGCAGGCAGAACTCATCGGAAAAGAATCCGGTCGTTTCATACCCTACAATGATCTTATGCCGGAAGAATTGCTGTCCGGATAAAATCCGCGCAGCAAAAACGGAAGGAGTGATCCTTCCGTTTTTTTATTCTTAAAATCTGTTAATTTCAGCATATGCTGAAATTAACAGATTTACTTTTTTATGTATGTTGTTGCATGTTGTGCTGGTTATTTTACCCCTGCAACGGCAGGGAACGAGACGATAAAATCCGTCCCTTTGCCTTTGATGGATTCGACGGTAATCTCGCCCTGCATGGCGCGGACGATCTCATGCGTAATCCAAAGCCCCAAGCCCGTGCCCTGGATAGTGCCGGTCTCGGCGCTTTTTACGCGGAAGAATTTCTCAAATAAACGCTTCTGGTCTTCTGCGCTGATACCGAGACCCGTGTCGCTCACGCGGATGTAAACTTTTTTCTTTAATTCATCAAAAGAGACTTTGACCGCAACGCTTCCGGCGGGGGTGTATTTCACGGCATTGCCGATGATATTCGTCAGCACTTGCCGCAGCCGTTCCGAGTCGGCGGCAATCTTCGGTATATTTTCTCCTGCCAAGTAAGATAAAGCCAGCCCTTTTCCTTGCGCCACAGTTTGGAATGATTCCGTCAAAGCGGCAACGGCGGCGTTCGGGTCTATCTCCGCAAGCTCGAACTTCATTCTTCCTTGTTCCAGGCGCGAAACATCCAAAATATCTCCGATAAGCGTATTGAGTCCTTTCGCCGACACGTCAATACGCCGCAACCGCTCTTTATCCTCGGGCGAAAGATCTTTTATCCCCCCGAGCATATCCGCATATCCGCGTATGATAGTAAGAGGCGTGCGAAGTTCGTGCGCCGCCATCGAAATAAAGTCGTCTTTCATCTGATCGACTTCTTTCAAACGGCGGTAGAGGACGGTGTAATCAATAATTTTCGCTTGTCTGATCAAAAGCAAAAGAATGGCGAACACGATGAACCCGAGAAAAATGTACGCGCGGGAAATACTCTGTGCAGCGAGGCTGTCGATTCGCCGCATGGAAATGTCGGTAAAAAGAAAACCGATTGTTTCCCCGCTTTCGCCGATTACCGCACGGTATGCTCTCCAGTGTCTTTCGTCTCCGTAAAAACTTGGGAAGATGGCTGAGCTCTGCTTTGTCAGGCTCTCGAATGTTTGGTAAAAGACTTCATTTTCTTGATCAATGGTTCCGATTTTTGTTTCGTCGAGCGAGGCAAGAATGCGATACTCGTTATTCTCTATTCCGACAACGGCGAGCTCTTGTATCGCATCATTGTCTTTTTTCAAGACTTGGAGCAGTTGGTTCAAGAATTCCGGATCGTCCATTTTCAAAGGAGCGATAGCAACGACCGCGTCCTGCAAGAGTCCGATGCTTTCTCTCTCGATACGCTCTTGGTTTTCATTCGAAGCATCCAAGAAGCGCTGCCCGCTCGCAAAGAACGCGAGAGGAATGAGTATCATGATGAAAATAGTAAATATGACCTGCGGATTGTTTTGTGCAAGTTTTACTCCGCGGGAAAAATGACCGGTGAACGCTTTGAACATATTATTCGTTCGATGATTCGCGCTTTTTTGAAACCAACGAAACAATCATAAACGAAATCCCGAGAATCACAAAAAGCGCGGCGAGAGATATGGCTAGCGTTCCTCCGCGAAAGAAGCCGGACGGGCGCTCCGCGGTATCTTTCGCCAAAGCAAAGTCAGCGCCGAGGGTCACCGCTTGCGCGGTCTTCACGAACGGGATGGGGTCGCTCTTGGCAATAATTTTGCCTGCGGATTCCGTCATGGCGACATAGACTTCATGATTGCCGTTTTCGAGCTCTTTATCCATGATATACGTCCACTTCCCATCGCTGTCCGTTTTAACTGTGACAACAACAGGGGTGCTGAATATGTAGAGGGTGATGAAACTATTTGGAAGCGCCGTACCGGAGAGCGCAACGCGAAGCGGCTCGTTGTTCCCTCTGCCGGTATCTGCAGATGAAGCGATCTCCACTTTTTCTACCGAGAATACTTTTTGATCCATTTGTGCCAATACGGCAACCGCTTTCGGGTCTTCATACGGAAGAGGGGCAATAATCTTTTTCAAAGGATCGGTACCCGCAAGTATTTCATCGCCGTCTTTTATTCCATCGCCATCGGAGTCGTTTTTCTTCGGGTTCGTGCCGTAAATATGAGTTTCGTCGTAGTCTGTGACCCCGTCGGCGTCATTATCCAGAAGCGCCGTTGTCTCGGTTCGGTTTTCTATGACGCGCGCAACTTCTTCAATGATGCGTTTCGGCTCCCCCGCGCGAGAA
>CAYRXD010000069.1:0-7047 GCA_964428135.1 uncultured Candidatus Saccharibacteria bacterium
CTTGTGTTACAAGGGGTATTTAGGATTTCGAAAAGTTAAACGGGACACGCGTGGGTCAGACGCGTGGGTCAGGCACCATTGATTTTTAAAAAGACGCGTGGGTCAGGACGCGTGGGTCAGGCACCATTGATTTTTAAAAAGTATGGTATAATATTACATCATGCCCAGAGTTGAACGAGTCGATCTCGCAGATGAAGTCTATCACGTCATCAATCGAGGAAACGGAAGACAGAAGATTTTTCACAAGGAAGATGATTATCTTCTTTTTGAGTCGTTGATGGAACAGGCAAAAGAGTTTGTGGTTGATATGCGAATCGTTGCTTATACCATTATGCCAAATCATTGGCACCTTGTGTTGCACCCCAAGAAAGACGGCGACCTGTCTCTTTTTATGCATTGGCTGACAACAACGCATACCCGACAACATCACGTTAAAAACAAAAATATCGGAGGAGGGCATTTATATCAAGGGAGATATAAGTCATTTCTTGTCGGAACAGACAGTTATTTTCTTTCCGTTGTAAAATACGTCGAAAGAAATCCTGTTCGGGCGAAATTAACTGAAAGATGCGAGGATTGGCGGTGGGGGAGCGCGTGGCGCCGAATATATGGTACTGATAAACAAAAAGAATTACTCGCACCGCCCCTTGTTCCGTTTCCAAGCAAGTATTCTCAATGGATAAACATCGATGAGAATGAGGATGAAGTTGCAGAGCTTCGTAACTCTGTAAACAAAGGAACGCCATATGGAGAAGAGAAGTGGGTGAATCAGATGACTGAAAAATATAAACTATTTTCCACTTTTCGAAAACCGGGACGACCGAAGAAAAATTATTAGAACACACAATTTATAAATCAATGGTGCCTGACCCCAATAGCCAATGGTGCCTGACCCCAATAGCAATAGCTCGATGATTTTCAACAGCGGGATTTTTGCGGAAATGGTATGATAGTACTGTGAATCACCGTGCTCTCATGGCTCGCATACTTTGTATTTTGACGCTCTTCTCGGCACTCTCCGCAGTGTCTTTTTTTGCTTCTTCCGTTCTTTTTGCCGCCACTTCCTCTTCTTCTTTTCGGACGATTCAGGCGGCGAATATCGGGGCGCCGGAGTGTTCGGACGGTATTGATAATGATGGTGACACCTTAACCGACTTTCCTGCGGACACGACATGCGCTTCGGTTGCGGGCGTTACCGAGGGCGTTCCGGCGCAGTGTTATGATGGTATCGATAATGATGCAGATGGGTTGATTGACTACCCGGCGGACCCAGGCTGTACCGGCACGAATGATAACGATGAGACAAATGGCAGTGGAGGCGGTGGCGGAGGGGGAGATATAACTCCGCCAAGTATTAATTCGCTTACTCCCGCTGATAACGCCACGGATGTATCCACTACGACAACACTCGTGATCGAATTCAATGAGCCAGTCGTGGCGCAGAGCGGGAATATCAAGATAAAAAAAACAAGCGACGGCAGCACGGTTCAGACAATAAGCATCACGAGTGCCCAAGCCGTTATTTCTCCCGGCTCGCGCCTGACGGTCACACTGGCTACCTTATTGCTCCAAGGCATCGGGTATTATGTAGAACTTGACAGCGGTATTGTGAGCGATGGCGTCGGCAATGCTTTTGCGGGACTCTCGGGGGCGGCTGCATGGAATTTTACGACGGCGGGCGACAGCACTCCTCCCCAGATCTCAAACGTGGCCGTGACGCCAGGAACAACACTCGCGGATCTGTCGTGGGTGACGGACGAGCCTGCTGTCTCATCGTTTTTTTGGGGCACGACCACAGATTACGCTACCGGAGCGGGCGCTGAGGTTGTCTATTCGCAAAATCACACGACGACACTCCCCGGGCTCGCGGCACATACGCTCTATTATTACAAGATCGAGGCGAGAGATGTTTCCGGAAATAAAAGCACTGTTACCGGTTCATTCACGACGCTTGTGATAAGCGATACTACGCCGCCGGCGAATCCTTCGGGGTTTACCGCCGTTGCCGGTACAAATTCCATCGCCCTTTCGTGGACGAACCCCTCGGATGCGGATTTTGACAGCGTAAGAATTATGAGATTGACCTCGGGTTATCCGACCGGTCTCGCCGATGGAATCATGGCGTATCAGGGATCCGCCGAATCTGCTTCCGATATGAGCGTATCTCTTGGTGTCAGATACTACTACACGATCTTTGCGCGGGATACGTCTTTGAATTACTCGTCGGGCGCTATTGCGTCCGCGATAATCGATTCCGTGCCCGTTGTGCTTCCGCCGCCGACCGAATCGCCGCCAATAACACCGCCTTCAACAGGAGGAGGGGATCCGCCGCCTGTCGTGACCCCGCCTATTATTCCGCCCCCGCCTCCGGAAGTGGGAACTTCTACTCCTCCTATTACTCCTCCGATACTTCCTTCGGAGATCGTGGAGCTCCCGTCTTTGGCATTCGCTGATTTTGATTTTTTTGAGCGGGGCACAAAAGAGGAAACAGAAAAAAGGATTGCCCCGAAAAAGGATCGGGTCTCTATCATTGAGGCGCACGACCTCAAGATTTCTTTGAATGTGTCAAAAGTTTCTTCTGAAGCAAAGCTCTTTATTGTGTCGATGGGCGACCCGGTAACCGGAAAGACCTCTTCGTATCTCTTGCAGAAAAACGAGGAAGAAGCCGCATATGAAACGATCATTGCGTCCATGCCGGGCGGGCAGTATCCTGTGAGTATAAAAATCTATGATTCGCACAACGCTCTGCTTCATGATGTGAACGGTATCCTGATGGTCCGTAGCGAGGCGGTGTCGGCGCTACTCAATTTTCTTCCTTCTGCCTTGATGGAGACTGTGACGCCGGTGGTTGAGGCGGTGTCTCCTGTAGCCGCTCCTGTCGGCGTTGCCATTGGCGTGTCGCAAGCGGTCGTTCTTGCTACGAACGTCGGTTCGTTCTACGATTTGTACCTCCTCTTTTTGAAATTCGTAGGACTTATCACCGGATTCTTCCGGAAGAAAAAACCGGAACCATGGGGCGTGGTATACGATTCCGTGACGAAGCAGCCGATCGATCCGGCATATGTCGTGGTGTCCAGAATGGGTCAGGAAGAAAAAAAGTCGGCGATCACCGACCTTGACGGGCGTTATGGATTTTTGCTCGCGCCCGGCGCCTATTCTCTTGCCGCGAACAAAACCCACTATAAGTTTCCCTCCGATAATCTTGCGGGGAGGGCGCGCGATGAACTCTATGATAACCTCTATTTCGGTTCGCCGTTCGAGCTTTTGGAGAACCAGATCGTGCGATACAATGTACCGCTTGACCCGATAGAATTCGACTGGAATGAATTTGCGAAGAACAAAGACAAGATCTTCTCTCTCTACTCGCGCCGTCAGAAAATACGCATATGGCTCTTTAACTCCCTCTTCTATATCGGTCTCGGTATTGCCGTTTACGGGGTGCTTCTTTCTCCGACGAAGTTAAACATCTCATTGCTTGCCATATACGGGGCTATTATCGTCTTTCAGTCACTGTGGAAACGGCAGCACCGGGTCACAAACCTGATTGACGGGAAAACCGGCGGCATCATTCCTTTCGCCCTCATATCCGTCACGGTGCCGGGGCTCGGTGTGCTGGTGAGAAAAGTGGTTACCGACCAATTCGGACGGTTTTACCTTCTGGTTGCGCCCGGAACGTATGATATTACCATACAAGCCAAACAACCCGATGGCTCTTATGCGACGGTGAGCAGGCAGACGAATGTCTACCTTAAGAAAGGGACGCTGACGAAGGACGTGGTGCTTTAGGCGCTGTAACAAAATAATTTGGACAATTTACGCTCAGATTTGCGACAGGCTTATTTCAAAAAATCTGAAATGTATCGAGACACATTGAAGATTTTTTCAACTATTAAACCCGAGTCGCAAATACTCTCTATTCGCATAATTTGTTTCAGCTCTCCACTATAGCTAATTCTAGCATATGCTAGAATTAGCTATAGTGGAGGATGGAGGTCATTTGCGACTCGGGTTAATTAGCAAGGCGTGAATATGAGATGGAAACGTCCAAATTATTTTGTTACAGCGCCTTAGGAGGCATTGAAATTGGCAGCCGTACGGTAAAGGTCGTACCGTGCGAGTTGCTCGCGAATGTTATATCGCCATTGTGCGATCTGGCAAAAGTTTTTGCGAGATAAAGACCGATACCAACACCGTCCGGGCGCTCTTTTCTCGCGTTCGAACATCTAAAGAATTGGGAAAATACTTTTTCTTGTTCGATCTCCGGAATACCGATCCCAGAGTCCGATATGTGAAAGAGAAACTCATCCCGCTTTTCTTCTATGCGGATTTTGATGTCGCCGCCGTTATTCGTGTAGATAACTGCATTTTCAAATAATGTTTGGATAATGGTAATGATCTTATCCTTATCGACTTTTACCGTTCTTTTTGAGAGAGGAAGGGTTTCGATCTCAACGGAAATATCCTTTGCGTAAGCGGAAGCCCTCATTTTTGAGATGCTTTCCGTCGCCAGATGTTCCAAGCCTTCAGTGTCCATGTCAACAAAAGAGTAGGAAATTTGACCCTTGTTTGCTTTTGATGTTTTGATGAGCTGTTCAATGGTATTGAGTACGCGAATAGTCTCGTCGTAGAGTCTATCGAGGCGGATTTTCTCCGGACTTTCTTTGGGTGCCTCCGTTGCGAGCTCTTTTACGCTCCACATCATGCCGGTGAGCGGGGTACGAATATGGTGAAGTACCATGGAGATAAGGTCGTCTTTTGCGAGGTTTTGACCGATATTTTGCCGTATGATTTCTTTTTGTGATAGGAGGACTTCTCGAGAGGAAAGAAACAAAGAAATTATCAGTCCGATGGCGAATCCGAAAAAGATTCCTCCCGTGATGAGGATTTCCCGAAAAAGAGTCAAAGAGAATAAAGAAAAACACGCCTGCTCGATCTCGACACAGTCCGTGCTCCCGAAGACAAAATTATAGAGAATCCAGCCTAAAATTCCGCCAGTGAGCGTCCCCGCGAGCAGGACAAAAAAATGTTTTCCGCTATGTGTTGGGAAAAGAAAAGAATTCATGGCATAAAACTTTTCGACACAGACTACGCTGCCGGAGAAGTAAGCACTTCTCGTACTTTTTGCGTGATTTCGTCGAGGTCAAAGTTCGCTTTTACGAGAAAATCTCTTGCTCCAAGCTGCATTCCTTGTTCGATCTTATCTTTTTGCGCCAAGTTGGAAAGAATGATGACAGGAAGTCCGGGGACGATACTCTCGTCCTTTAATTTCTTCAGGAGCTCCAGCCCGTCCATGCCGGGAAGGAGCAAGTCAAGGAGCATAAGAGCCGGAACGCCCTGCTTTATTTTTTTGTATGCCGTCTCTGCGTCGCGCGACAAAGAGGTGTTTATGCCGGCTTTTGTCAGGTGATCCGCGAGCAGATCGCCCAAGAAATTGTCGTCCTCCACTATCAACACTGTTTGGTTGCTTTCCATGGTGATGTGTTTATTTTATTAAAAGATTAATCTCTTTAGCGTAAAGTAATTGTATCACGGAAAATAAAAAAATAGAAAAACATTATACACACCCTTTGCGATATGAACTCTTTCTGCTATACTACCCTTCATAACAGTAACGCGCCCGCGGCGCAAGGGAAAGTTCGAAAACCGTAGGTTTTCGCACTCCGTAGCGAGCCGCGCGAGCGACATGGAGATATGAACCACCCAAAAAAAGAGAAGACATTTGTATTACTGAAGCCCGATGCGGTAGAGCGGTCGCTCGTTGGCGAGGTTATCCGGCGCATTGAGCGCACGGGACTGAAGCTTGTGGCACTGAAGGTCATGCTTGCAACCCGCGAACAGGCGGTCAAACATTACAATAAAGATGACAAATGGTGTGAGGAAAAGGGTGCGCGGACCGTGAAGAATCTTGAGTTGGCGGGAAAAACACCGGAAAAACCCGCAATCGAATATGGTCGCGATATTGTGAACGGCTTGGCTGACTTTATGACCTGCGGTCCCGTGGTGGCAATGGTGTGGCAGGGAAATGCGGCGGCGGGAATTGTGAAAAAGCTTGTCGGCGGGACGGAGCCGCTTACGTCCGATGTCGGTACCATTCGCGGCGATTTCACGATCGACTCGTATGATATGGCAAATGTCGATGCGCGCGCGGTGCGGAATCTGATCCACTGTTCGGATACGCCGGAAGAGGCTTCTCGTGAAATGCAGATTTGGTTTAAAGACGACGAGATACTCAACTACCGCCTCATCAACGAAGAAATACTTTACGATGTTAACTTAGACGGAATACTCGAATAATACCTACCTCACTCGTGCGAAAGGTGAGTTAATGAGATATGGTATAATATGGTATAAAAAACAAACCGCCCCGATGAAAATCGGGGCGGTTTGTTTGACATACACGCAAAAAATGTATCACAATGCAAAACTGTGGATAAAGTACTTCTCAAATCCGTGTCTCGCGGCATTTTTTTTGTTAAAATATGAGTAAAATCACCATCGTCAATACAGCAATCAATAATAAACAATACATCAAAATATGAAAAATGCTCACCATGCAGGACCTTAATCATATCACTCTCCAAGAGGCGGAGAAGTACGTGCCTTTTGATGCAAATTATCTGGGGCTCCTTATACGCAAGGGGTGGCTTTTTGGCGTAAAGAGGAAGGGAAGATGGTATACCACAAAAGAAGCGCTCGAAACATACATGAAAGTTTCGGCGCGAGTTGGTACCGCGAAAAAGAAAAAAATGAGATCGGCGCTTGCGGTGGTCGGCACGAGCGTATTGTTGTTCCTCGGGCTGATTTTCTCTGCCGTAGTGGCGACCGCTTTTTTTGATGCGGAGGAAGCCAATGAAGAAAATTCACAGACGCTCCCATGGATCGATGCCGGCACGGTCGTGGGCGAAGAGAAAGAGCTCAGTTCGGTTCTTGTGTCACAGGGATAAAATTTTACCATGCCCCGCTTCCTTTCCATTTTCATCATCATTGCCATCCTGACATCAGGAATTTTCCGCATGAGCACGGAAGCAGAGGCCGCGTTCAATAAAG
>CAYRXD010000070.1:0-3214 GCA_964428135.1 uncultured Candidatus Saccharibacteria bacterium
CGGTAATAAAAATAGACCCAGTCCAAAACACAATCGGCGTCGTCAAAAGAAACAAGAGCAAATTTTTCGGAATCGGAGACCAAAAAGAAACATCAAAAAGCATCTCCCCCATTGGCGAATACAAGACTATCGGAATCGTAAGTAAAAATGAAACCAAAAACCGCCGTCGCATATCCGCCTCCATTTCTTTCGCCATCGCCGGGTCAGTCATTGCGCGTTCGTGATCCCCATGATTCATTTGGGACATTTTAGACATATCATGCCCCGCATGCGAATGTTCTTTCCTCGCTCCCGTGTCCGCATGTTTCCGTTCGTGAGCTTTATACTCAAACTGCTTTGCCTCCATGTCGCATCCGCATGATACGCCGAGCTTCTCCGCTTCGCACGAGAGACAATCTTGTTCGCACGATACGCATATATTTTTTTCGTCCTTTTGTTTGTGATTTGAATGGTTCATAAATTTAAAAATAAACGCTGATAAAAACCGAATTTATGTATAGTATACCCCTACTCACTAAAGAATTTTTGAATACTGGTGATAGTTTTCTCGTATTACATTTTTCCAATTTGCCGTTTCGTTGCCTCCGCCTAAATCGTTTTTGTGATACACAAGCAAAACATGAACCGTGTTTGTGTTTTTATGAACGGCAACAATACACCGATTACCCGACCCGTGGCGAGATTCCGCCGTCCCCGCAATCTTAAACTCCGTTTTGCAAATTTTCACGTCGTCGGAATCAACGATGGTTTCCGCAATACTTTTACCCGACAAAGCAGTAAAGAACCTGAATTCTTGGGTGAGAAAATACAGCGTAGCCGTCCACGCTCCCTTGTATTTTTTGGAGAATGTTTTTATGAAATGCCTTTCCGTAAAAGGTTCAAAAACCACCTCATATTCATCAATAGTATTCATGAGGGTCTTCTTGCGTTATCAAACCTAAAAAGATAATCTGATTTTCGCGCGCGCATAAATACGGGAGCTGATTGTGGGTAAACTCGACAATCTCTTTGGTTTTTTTACCTTCCCATTTCTTTCCGATATTTTTTATAAGTTCCGACTCCTCGGTCTGGAGCTCGGACAAAATATTTTTCGCGCCCGCCCGAGTTTGAGATACGAGCATCGCGCCGTCTTTGGTTTGTTCTATTTCAATCTGACCGTTTTCATACAGTTCATCTATAACGCGAAAATACTGATCCGCTACCGGACCATACTGAATTTTCCGATACAGCATCCCGCTCATGCTTTTGAGGTGGTAATAAAACCAGCCCGCATCAGCAAGATACACGAGTTTCGCGAGTTTGGTTTTCGGAATTTTCGCGCCCGTTCGGAGAAAAGCGAGAATCATCTGTTTGTATTTTCCATAATTCGGAATTTCCCCGCCCTCAATTTCTTCAAAAGACACCCCCAAAACGCCGGACAGTTTTTCAAACTCCGAAAGTGTAAGCTCCCTCTTGCCCTGCTCCACCGCAATATATGAAGGGCGAGAAAGCCCAAGCTTCACCGCCACGTCAGCCTGCGAAAACCCCTTCTTCACCCGCGCCTCCTTAACCAATTTTCCATATTTTGTAATCATGGGTTTATGATACCCGAACAATGTAAAAAAGTCAAACATTTGGTGTCGGGATATTTGACATATAAAAACTTCGCTCTAGCGGAAATGTCCGAAGCTCAAATACAAATACGCTTGATTTTATTTTCTTCTTATTTTATCAATGAACTCAGACTTGAACGTGACGTAAGTGTGTTCACCGTCCCGATGTTGCTCCATATAAGTTGGAAGAGACTGACGCTTGTGTACTTCAGGATTATCCGTATCAGCTTCAACTCTCAGACCCGGTAATGGCATAATTCTTTGAGCAACAGACTTCCCGACTTCCTTGCTACCCTTCTTAAACCTCAAGTGTATTGTCCAGATACTTATGAATGGGTGCTCACTACTCACTTTTTCTCTAAGCATGTTAATCCACTCCTCACTTTTTTCATGGTTAAAAAATACCAATAAACTAAACTTTACGGGCTCATTTCCGTATTGTTTCTGCTTCTTTTCAATAACTTTTAGAGCCTCATCGAAAGATTTGAAATGAGGATAAACACCGGTTAATTCTACGGATTCCAACTTCATATCATCAGGATTTTCTGCAAATGATATGAAGTCAAAATCTGGATAAGCCCTTACAGCTTGATCATATTGAGCTAGCCACCAATCTCTCCCAGTATATTCCTTCAAAGTAAGGGTAAAGAAATAAGCCGCGAATCCTTCCCGTGCTTTTTTTACTTCTTCGTTAGGGCTTGTAAAGAATTTTTCAGGACCAACCTTTTCCAAAACTTTACCGACTTGATCGAAAAGCGTGTGCGGATGGGCAAAAAATATTCCTGTCATAAATTCGTATTTTATCTCCCCGCCTTTGTCCTATTATCCTGCTTGCACAACATTTGGCAATTTTCGGCGGTGGTTTTTCCGCCCTCGTGCCATGGCTTTATATGATCTGCTTCCATTTCTTCTATCCCAAAATATTCACCGCATTTTACACAGATACCTTTTTGTTTTTCATACGCTTCGCGCTTCATTTTGTCGGTAAATGCGCGGATAGAAAGGTATCGTTCTTGTCTCGTCAAAACAAACGGATAAATGCCGGATTTTTTCGTTACGTCATCGTCTTGCATTAACTCTTTAATCTCATCTTCCAATTTGCCCGCATCCAGTTTCTTGTCTTTGAAATCGTTGTACAGTTTGCCCCAATCAACATCCTTCATTTCTTTGCGGTAGGTTGTGAAAGTTTTTCGCACCCACGCGATTACGTTTTGGAAATAATTCCATAATTCTTCGGCGTTCTCGTCGTGTTGGTGTTTTGCCATATAACCCGCCACTTCTTCGTTGTTGATCCAAGAAAGTGCGGCTTCCAAATACTCTTGTCGAATGGGCGAGCCGGTGAGTAATGCGCCGCCGTCATTTGCCAAAAGGTATCCGGCGCAGTTTGATTTGCTGAATTTGAGTTTTGCATCGGAAAGCCACGGGCCGGTATAAACGGCGTTGCGTAATTCCTGTTCCGTTAATTTTTCACCTGCGATATTAATGGTTTTGAACCAACCCAACCTTTCTTTATCCGTACCTTCGCAGAAATAAATCATCAATTCGTAATTCAATATCTGCTCTTGTTCTTCTTTTGTGAGGTTGTGAAAATAGCGGTCATCTAGCGAAAAGTCACCGCTGAC
>CAYRXD010000070.1:3224-6905 GCA_964428135.1 uncultured Candidatus Saccharibacteria bacterium
GTGCGTTGCTGACCATCGAGCAATTCGTAACCGCCGTCTTCGCGAACCATCCAATACATCACATTGAGCGGAAAACCCTTTTTGATAGTATCAAGAACCGCATCGCGCTGTTTTTCTTTGTACACAAATTCGCGCTGATATTTTGGGCGGACATTGAGTTTGCCACCGTAAGCAACAACACCCTCCTCGGCGCTGTCTTTGTAGTCCTTAATCACTTCGCGTATTTTGATTCTGTTTAGTTTAATTTCCATGCTATTTTTTCTTTATTATTATTCTAAAATATGGGAACTTTCCGTTTATTATCAAATCTTTATCATCATCACCTTTGCGAAATTTAATTATCTCAAATTGTCCAGGATTATATTTGTCTAAAAAAGTTATTGGTACTCCCGTTAAACCGTTATAATCTACTGGGATATCAGCGGTTTTATCAACATTTATTGCATTGTAATTATCATATTTCGGATATTCATCGGGTGAGTATTTTTTGTAAAGCACTAAATTCTCGTGGCGTTCTTCATAATCCAAATTTGTAAACCAGCGAACACCCTTTACGCGGATATACTTGTTGCCACTCTCGTCCACTCGGCACCCGGCAGCTTCAAGCGGATAATCATTTGGTACGCGAAATTCACGGTCGCCACTGTGAATGCTTGCCCCGAGCCACATTTTATTATCTTTGATAAGATTGAAACATTCTTTATAGGTAATGGAATTAACATTACCAATTATCAAAAACTTTTTATCATATTCCACAAGTTGAGCGATATATTCTCGAAACAACGAAAACGGAGGATTCGTTACTACAATATCAGCCTGCTTGAGCAGTTCCACACTTTCTTTACTTCTAAAATCTCCTTCCCCTTCTAACGGAGCCCATTCGTTGTTTTTGTTAGCCTTGAGTTGCAAGGCTATGTCACACAAGTCAAATGCGCCGTCTTCGTCCATGCCACTAACCTCGTTGATGATAAATTTGTTAGCGGTTACCTTAGGGCGACCCTTGGGGTCAGAAAGCACCTTGTCTTTACCAAATAGTCCGAGTTGTGTGTTGGCTATGGGAGACGGCTTGTAACTGGTGGCGATAAGTTTTTTCAACCCAAGCGCATTAAAATTGGCGGCAAAATATTTAAAGAAATTGCTCTCAAACGGATCGTCGCAATTGCAATATACGACCTTGCCACGAAACTGTTCTTTGTAATGCTTGAGCTCTTTTTCAATATCAACAAGCTGAGTATAAAACTCATCTTTCTTGGCTTGACTTGCTTTGTGGAGATTATTATTTGAAGATTTCTTTTCCATAAAATCCATGATAAACGATTTTTACCCATAATACCAACTACACCCCCTCAAACAAACCCCACCGTCTCCTTCACTGTAACTGGTGACAACTTCGTGATAAACCAAATATTGACTTTTAGAAACGATTCGCTACAATATGGGTATTACGACGAAAAGGGTGTCCAAAAGGTTAATTGCCTAAGGCGCCCTTTTCTTTTTGCCAATTTTGGTCTTGACGTCCTCGATATCCAGAGATGCGAAGAGTTTATGAGGTAATTTTTTGTACAAAGAAGAAGCTCGGCTTCTGTCCGGAAATAACATTTTCTCAAACCTATTCTCTTCTATCAAAAAATCAACCAGCAGTTTGTAATCGCCGTCGCCCGAGACCAGAATGATTTTCTCGAAATCTTCTTTCTTGTAGAGTTTTTTCATGGCGTGAAAAATAATGTCCGAATCCACGTTTCCTTTTTTCGTCCCCATCATTGCCGGATTGTGCTGTCGGAAAATAAGGACGAAGCCGACATTTTGTATTGCTTCGTATAAATCTTGGTTGGTATCCTGTACATATCCTAAAAAATAGTAGGCTTTGGCGACGTGGTATTTTTGTTCAAGATACACGCGAAATCGCGCAAGGTCTACCTTCCACGGATCAACTTCCCGCTTCGCCGTGCCCATATACAGATTTTGTCCGTCTATAAATGCGATATTTTTCATGTTTCGTGATGAGCCATCGCTACTCTTATGCGACTCGCAATAAACGCGATGCCGGCAAGATTCATACTGATGCCGAGCCAGAAAAACTTCACTTGGTATTGCGCAAGAAATGTTGCAAACGCCGTTACTCCGAGTAGCGGGACGATGTTTACAAGGTAGTGCGCACAGCAAGAAATCATGGCGGCGGCGGAGGTCGTCCCCGTTACGGCGACGACTTTCCCGCTGTTCATTGTTCCCGCGACTTTTTCTTTCAGGTACGAATACAGCCCGAATTGAATGCCGAAGCCGAACGCCAAAGCGAGTATAAACGGCGAAAATTGCGAAAATTGATCTTGCGCGAAAGCGAAACCCGAAACGAGCGAAACGATAATGAAGTATGCGCCAAGAAGCGCGAGCGATGCGGCGCTCCCTTTTATTGCTGCTTTCGTTTTCATAAATTTATATCTTTCTCCTGAGTTGCTTTCATTGTATCATGATTGTACCCGCCGTAAAACGCGACACTCGACGACACATCTTTACGCCAAATACAAAACCGAGACGGCTTTTTATGTCGCCCGAATTATCAACCTTAACTTTTATCTCCAGATTCCGCATGTATTTTTTTTACCCACCCGTCATTTTTGTTTGTTCGAATTCTTTCAGCGCCGAAAGGTCTTTTTCTTTCCATCGTCCGCATTGAGGGTTTGAAAATAAAGAAAGTATTCAGTTCGGTTTCAGATTTTCGTAAGATTTCTTTTTTTTGATTGAGCGAATCTTGAGACGTATAATCATACGGTGAAAGATTTGTGATTGAGAAAAAATGAAAGATTGCGGAAATATGGAAGCGAAATGGGTGCTTTCTTTATTTTCAAACCCTAACCCATTTTGTGCGGTTTACAGAGAGCGCAACTGTGTTTTTTCTTCTTGAGTCTTTTACGCATACATGACAAGTACCATATTTCTCCATTACCCGCCAAGATATTTGTTTATCTTCTGCTCAAGTTCCGACACGTCTTTTGTGGCGGTATTCCAAATGGCTTCAATGTCTAAACTGAAATAGTCATGAGAAACCATGTCTCGGAGTCCCGCGATTTCTTTCCACGGAACGTCGATTTTTGATTTTATCTCTTCGGGGATCTTTTTTGACAGTTCGCCTATCACTTGTATCTGCATGATAACCGCGCTTTGAGTTTTGCCGTCAAGCAAAAAATCATTGAGACTCATTTGTCCTAAATATTCTTCTATTTTCCTGGTCGCATCCAGAATCAAATGAAGATAAGCGAGATTATCTTTCTCCATAAAGAGGTTGCAGATCCTTAAAAATATATTCCTTGAAGTACGGCACAACCGCACCTTCGGAAACTATATCAACTTTTTTATTGAAAACCCTTGAGAGCTCGTCTCTCATGCGGACAAAATCCAAAAGCGAAAGGGGCTTGTCGCCCTTTTTCACCAAAATATCAACATCGCTTTCCGTTTTTTGTTCTCCCCGTGCATACGAACCGAAAAGACCGGCATATCGTATGTCGTACTTTTGAAATATCGGCGACACCTTTTCAGAAAATTGTTTTATGTTTTCGTCATTTTTCATGATTTTATTGTATCAGTTTTTAGCAAATTGTCAAAAATTTTTAAACCAGCTCCACCCGCTTCCCGAAAACCGAAGCGATGCGGTTTAAGGTATCGAGCGAGATGCCGTTTTTTCCGCTT
>CAYRXD010000071.1:0-6781 GCA_964428135.1 uncultured Candidatus Saccharibacteria bacterium
CGGCAGAGGAATGCCGTGAATTTGATTGCTTCCGAAAATTATGTTTCGGACGATGTGCTTGCCGCGCTCGGATCGGAGCTGACGAACAAATATGCGGAAGGGTATCCGGGGCGGCGGTATTACGGCGGGAATGAAGTGATGGACGAAGTGGAATTGCTTTGTCAAAAACGAGCGCTTGAACTCTTCAAACTTTCGCCGAAGAATTGGAGTGTTAACGTACAGGCACTTTCCGGTTCTCCCGCAAATCTTGCCGTGTATGCCGCACTCGTTCCCATCGGCGGCAAAATTATGAGCATGACGCTTTCTGACGGCGGACATCTTACGCACGGACAGAAAGTGTCTTTTACCGGAAAAGCATGGAAGCAAATACCCTACGGCGTGGACAAAAAAACGGAGCGAATACACTACGACGATCTGTTGACGCAGGCGATGATTGATAAGCCGCACATCATCGTGGCTGGCTTCACGGCATACCCGAGGAAGGTTGACTTCAAAAAATTTCGCGAGATTGCGGATATGTGCGGTGCGAACTTACTGGTTGATATGTCGCATTTCGCCGGGCTCGTCGCCGGCGGTGCCTACCCCTCGCCGTTCAAATACGCGGATGTGGTCACCACAACCACGCATAAAACGCTTCGCGGTCCGCGCGCGGCGCTCGTTTTTTCCAAAAAAGACGAGCGAAATTTCCCCGAAAAGATTGACAAAGCAATTTTTCCGGGACTGCAGGGCGGTCCGCATATGAACGCCGTTGCGGCGGTTGCGGTCGCGCTCCATGAGGCAAATACTCCGGCATTCAAACAGTACGCGGCGCAAGTGGTAAAGAATGCACAGGCTCTTGCCGTCGAACTGAAAACGCGCGGCTGGCGAATTATTTCCGGCGGCACGGACTCGCATTTGATATTGGTGGACGTGTGGAAGGATGGAAAAGGCATCTCCGGAAGCGAAGCGTCGGCGCGGCTTGAGAAAGAGGGGATTATTGTAAACAAAAACACCATCCCTTTCGATAAGCGAAGTCCTTTCGACCCGTCCGGTATCCGTCTCGGAACTGCTGCGGTAACCACTCGCGGGGCGAAAGAAAAAGATATGGTCAAACTTGCGGCGCGGATCGATGCGATATTGAAGAAATAGTTTTTATTACGTATAATACCAATCATTAATTAATCTCTCCCCACCAAGTCCGTAAAATTTTGTACTACGGGTTTGAGAAAAATCTGAGATATACCAAGGTACATTGAAGATTTTTGTCAAAGCCGTAGCGCAAAATTTTCTCGGACTTATGAGGAGACCTTAATTAACGATGGTATAAGTAAAAAATTTTATGTCGACAACGGAAAAACAACCGGCGTTCGAGGAGGAGACGAGCGATGTGTCGGGAGAGAAAATGACACGCGAACAAATCCTGGCATATCTTAAAGACAATCCGGAACTTTTGGGAGGTCTAAGGGAACTTGTCAGCGGGGGCGTATCTTTTCGGGATATTCGCGAAGCGCTTGATGAGATTGGGGATTAATACCATCTCCAACTAACCTCTTCCACCCAAGTCTTGGAAATTTCGGTCGGGATTTTCATAAAAATCATCAGCTTATCCCGATAAGCCTCAAATTTTTCTCAAAATCCCGCCTCGAAACTTCCTGAGACTTAATAGAAGACCTTAATTGGAGATGGTATAAAGTGCTTCGAGGTGTTTGACAAGTAACTGTATCTGTGATAATGTTAAAGCTGGGTAAATTAGTAAACATGAGGAGGTTTTATGTCGATGGCGTATACGCCGCACGAGCCGCAAGTGCTTTCAATCGTGGAATGCGGCGATCCGATTTTAAGATGGATCGCGAAAGAAGTAAAAGATTTCAACAACGAAGGCATCCAAGCCTTCATAGATGATATGATTTTAACCGCTGCGTCTGTGGACGGTGTTGGTTTGGCGGCACCGCAGGTTGGGGTGTCGCTCCGAATTATCGTTGTCGCTCCGACAGGAAAAGGACAAAGGGCGCTCATCAACCCGCGCATTACGCACTTGAGCAGTATACGGAAAATAGCGGTCGAAGGATGCCTCAGTATTCCCGGCAATCCAAGGAAAGTGAAAAGAAGCAACCGTATTACCGCCTCTTTTCAAGATCGTTTTGGTACCCATCTCGAGGAAACTTTCACCGGGCTTGAAGCAAGAATTGTACAACATGAGATAGATCACCTCAATGGCGTTCTTATTACTGACAAATGACCGGGCTTACAAGCCGCCGTTCTAGAACGGCGGCTTTTTCATTTTTTTGCCGCTTCGTGGTATTATTACTTTCATGCCATACATCGTTGTCGGGCTCGGGAACCCGGGCGAAGAATACGAGAATACGCGTCACAATACCGGACGGATAATGCTTGAGCGTTTCCGGTCTGTTTGTGATTTTCCCGAATGGAAGGAGGACAAAAAAAACAAAGCGCTGATCTCAAAAGGAAAGATTGGGAAAGAAACCGTGCTCTTGATCGAGCCCGACAACTTCATGAATAATTCGGGAAAATCCGTGGCACCTTTTATAACGGGGAAAAAGCAGGCGGAAAGAACCGTTGTGGTCTATGACGATATAGATCTGCCGCTTGGAACCATCAGGGTCGCCTTCAACAGAAGTTCGGGCGGGCATAATGGAGTCGAATCCGTGATAAAAAATCTCAAAACGCGCGAATTCGTGCGCATCCGCGTCGGCGTTTCTAAAATGACTGCGAAAGGCGTTGCCAAGAAACCGAAAGGCGAAGAAGCCGTCCTGAAATTTCTTTTAGGCGAGTTTAAGAAAGACGAGCATGAAGAACTGAAAAAAGTTGCGAAGAAAGTTTCAGCGGCGCTTGAAGCGGTGGTTCTTGCCGGGCGAGAGAAAGCAATGGGAGAGTTTAATCGTGCATAAGGTTTATTTTTGCTAGAATACAATAACGATTATGGCATCTTGGGCATCAACAAGAAAATTCGCATATACGGCAGGGGTTATATTCTTTTTTATGCTCATTGCCGGAGGGGTTTATTTTGCACATTACTATGAAGCGCCGAGTTGTACGGACAAAAAACAAAACCAAGACGAAGAAGGCATCGACTGCGGCGGTTCGTGCGCAGTTGTATGTACGGTAAATATAGCGGATCCGATCGTGCTCTGGAGCCGTGCATTTCGCGTTGTCGATGGGCTGTATAACGCTGTGGCGTATGTTGAAAACCCAAATCCGGGCGTTGGGGTCCAAACGGCGACCTACCGCTTCAAGCTCTATGATGAAAATAACGTACTGGTACTTGAGCGCGTCGGAAAAGTATTTATCGCTCCGAAAGAACGTTTTGCCGTCTTTGAGCCGCGCCTCAATACCGGGAATCGCGTCCCCGCCAGAGCCTTTTTTGAATTCATAAAATTCTCCGACTGGACAAAGATTCCCGAGGAAGCGCCGAAGATTATTGTGCGCGGGGAGAAGTTCTCTTCTCTGGATTCGTCCCCGCGCGTCGATGCGATCCTTCAGAACAGCACCATCGCTGATATTCATGATATTGATGTGGTCGCGCTTGTATATGATGGGAGCGACAACGCTATTGCGGTAAGCGCCACAAAAGTCGATGTGCTCAAGGCGGATTCAACTTACAACCTCGCGTTTACTTGGGAACAGCCGTTTTCATCCGCTCCTTCCCGCGCAGAGATCATACCGCGGCTGGATCTGTCTGGTGTGTCGGATTATTCGTCAACAGAATGAGTTATGTTTCCTCAACGGTTTCATTTGCTGCGCATAGATTGGATACTTTTTTTCTCCACGATCCCGCTTTTATTGGCGGGGCTTATTACGATGAGCTCGTTCGGCGGGAAAGGCGCTTTTTTTGAAAAGCAGGCGATATGGATACTGCTTTCTTTTTTGGTATTTTTCGGGCTAAGTTGTATCGATTTTCGTTTTCTGCGCCGTACGGGGGTTATTGTGTCGCTTTTTGCGGGTACGTGCGCATTACTCCTCTTTCTCTTTGCTATGGGAAGCGTTTTTAAGGGTGCTCAAAGCTGGTTTAACTTCGGCGCCTTTGCGTTTCAGCCCGCTGACCTCATGAAGCTGGTGCTGATTCTGGTGCTTACGAAATATTTTTCACGGCGGCATGCGGAAATCGCAAATATCCGCCACATCGTTGTCTCAGGCGTGTATGCGCTTATTCCGTTTCTTCTTGTGGCGCTCCAGCCCGACTTCGGCTCCGCGGTGCTTATCGGTCTCATCTGGTTCGGCATGGTGCTCGTGTCCGGCATATCAAAAAAGCATCTCATACTCGTCTTTGTGCTCGCTTTGGCATCGGGCGGAATTCTGTGGAATTTCGTTTTTCAAGACTATCAAAAACAGCGCATCATGACCTTTCTCCATCCGCTCGCGGACATTCGCGGAACGGGATACAATGCGTTTCAGTCTACGGTGGCAATCGGTTCCGGCGGGCTCTTGGGGCGAGGGGTGGGGTATGGGACGCAGTCACGCTTGAACTTTCTTCCGGAATATCAGACCGACTTTATCTTTGCCGCCTTTTCCGAAGAATGGGGATTTGTCGGGGTGATGCTCGTGTTTCTCTTTTTTGCGATAGTCATATGGCGTATTCTCGCGAACGCTCTCTTGGGCGAGACGAATTTTGAAATGCTTTTCGGACTCGGGCTTGCTATCTCTCTCACCGCGCATTTCCTGATAAATGTCGGCATGAATATCGGACTGCTTCCTGTGACGGGAACCGTACTCCCATTTATGAGCTACGGCGGTTCGCACTTGATCACGGAATTTATGGGGCTCGGAATACTGATGGGGATGCGGCGGTATTCGCGCGCGGCTCACCGTGATGATATGAAAAATGAGTTCCTCGGCGTGGAATAGTTGACAGTTTTAATTCAATCTGTTAAAATCCATTTTGGACGTGATGGTAAATTCATTAATGAAATTACCTACCACTTGATCATGTTTATGATCTTTGGGGGTATGACCCAAAATGGGGACGAGGAGCAAGACCGGTGCCGGCACAGCAAAATATCGGTGCAGACTGGTATCTCGGAACAGCAGACGCGGTATATCAGAACCTGAAATTGATCAAAGAAACGGGAAAAGAAAGAGTCTGTATTTTGGGGGCGGACCACGTCTATAAGCTGGATATTCGGGAAATGAACAGTTTCCACGAGAGATCGTTAGCTGATTTCACTATTTGCCTTTATGTCGTTCCCGCGAATGAAGCGAAAGAATTCGGCGTCGTTGAAGTTGATGAGAATTTCCGCATTGTTGGTTTTGAGGAGAAGCCCGATAAACCTAAAGAAATCCCCGGTCGTCCAGGATTTTGTTATGTTTCTATGGGGATATATCTTGTTGATTTTTCTTTTTTGCAGAGTCTTCTTTCAGAAGACGCAAAAAATGAAAAATCAAGCCGCGATTTCGGGAAGGATATTGTTCCGCTTATCATTCATTCTGCGCGAGGATTCGGATATGATTTTCCTTCGCATCTTATAGAAGGTGAAGTTGAGCCCTATTGGAGGGACGTGGGAAGTGTGGATGCTTTATTGGAAAGCCAAATGGATACCACGGATCCTTTGCCTCACCTAAATCTCTACAATACGAAACATTGGCCGATCCGTACATACCCCGACGGTCTTCCGGGGGCAAAAACAGTAGGGAATCCTGTTCTGCGGCATTGTACATTAAGCGGCGGAGATATTATTGACGGCGGATATTATGAGCATGTTGTTTTCGGGAGGAATGTTCGTGTTACCGAGTCGCGCATCGTGCGGTCTGTGGTCGGCTCAAACGCCACCATAGGAAATGGCTGCAATATACGAAATACCATTATTGGGGAAAATTCCATTTTGCCATCGAATATGCGAATAGGATTTTCTCTGGAAGAAGACAAGGCGCGAGGATTTTTTGTCTCTAAGAAAGGGAACGTGCTCGTCCCAAATAATTACAATAACTTGGTTTAATATATAAAATTCGACCACCTTCAAGCGCCCGTTTCATACGGGCGTTTTTTTTGCAAAATACCCGCCTTTGCAGCGGGTATAAAACAAAAAGATCAAGGGAGAACGAGGCGCGGCGAAGAGTGGAAACCAAATTCAAATTCGTGCACATGAGAAGACCGAAAGTGTTCTACGGATTTTACGCCGCTATCGGCTTCATGAGTGTTTATAACGCATGAAAAAACGGTCATTTCCGGAAATTTTTTCAATATATTTTCGCCTCCGATGGCTAATATTTCTTCAAGGAAGTAATGTTCCGGGCAACCTTCAGGCAAGAGTTTGTTCACTTCCACATGATGGCATGCGGTGTGAACCGCGAGCATTATCCCAAAGAAACCGCGGTCAATAAATGTCCGGAGCTGCTCATCGGCAAATTCGAAGTGCCGCCCCAAACTTATAGCGCCGCCAGTAAGGGGCATCTCTCGTACCTGCTTGCACCCCGCTCTTTTCAGTCTCTTTTTAATGGCGTGAAGTGCAACGTCAATGTCCGGGTCGAAACACCGGACGAGTACAATCTTTTCGGGCAAAGGTGTTGCCGTCAGTTCTTTTAACATATTGTCTCCTCAAAACTCTTTGTTGATTGCGTATGATATGAAATGAACCGTGTTCGCGGCGCACAATCTTCCCTCACAAAAAGTACCTGAAATCATGAAAGAAAATTATGTCCGCCATGAACACCTGTACTGTAGGAAATCCTACGCCAAAAATCTTGATTGTCAACACCGGCTTGGATGTTTATTAACCCGAGCCGCAAATACTCGCTCCACGAACAATTTTACCAATCAAGTTTCAACATTTCACCTATAGCTAATTCT
>CAYRXD010000072.1:0-6680 GCA_964428135.1 uncultured Candidatus Saccharibacteria bacterium
TGCGGAGAAAAGGGGCGGTTCGCTCAGATACGGCGCGACGGTGCTTGCGGGCTATCCGCCGTGGAAACATTTGTTTGATTCCATTACGAAACAAGACATTACGGGAATGCAGATTTCCGTGAATGCGACAAGCAGTCAGATTTTGACGCTGATGCTTGAAGAAGGGAAAAGTTTCGATGAAGGCGTAAAGCTCGCGCAAGAAATGGGTATCGCGGAAGCAGACCCGAGCGACGATACGGACGGATACGACACGCAGAAAAAACTTGTGATTCTTCTTCATTCGCTCATGGATGCGGATATAACGCCTGACGATGTGAAGACGGAAGGCATCGGCGCGGTAACGCTTGACGATCTCAAAAAAGCGGACATGAACGGGAAGCGTGTTCATCTTCTCGGACGCGCGTGGAAAGAAAAAAACGGAATACGGGCGGAAATTAAACCCATTGAAACGGACAATCCGTTTTTTATTTCCATGAAAGGAACGGCGATGGGTTTGTATTTTGTAACACCGGCGGGAAACTTCGGCATCCGGCTTGACCTCGGTCCGAAAAAGTACGCCATCATGGCGACCGCGGCGGGAATGTTTGAGGATATCGTAACGGTGGCGAAAACGCTGTAGTTATTTTGAGATTTTTTTGAAGAAATTTGAGAGACCGGTCAAAATTGACCGGTCTTTTTTTTGACAATTTTCTAAAAACTGATAGAATTCAGGAATAAAATAAACTGATATGAAAATAGAATACGATAAAATCGCGGATGCGATGTACATTTATCTTAAAACGGCGAAAGTCCACAAAACGGTAAAAATGCAAGACCGCGTGGTTGTTGATGTGGACAGAAAAGGGAACGTTATCGGCATTGAAGTGCTCGATATTTCTTCACAATTACCAAAGAAAAGTATTAAGGGGCTGGAAATGAACCCAATGGTATTTGCATAAAAAGTTTCGCACTCCGGAATGCGGACGATGGAAAGAAAAAGACCTTTCGGCGTTGAAAGAATTTGAACAAATAAAAATTACGGGGGGGGGTAAAAAAATACATTATTTTGTGAAATAAAAACATAAAAAAATGAAAACACTCCTCAAAGCATTCCTTAAAAAACTCGCCGTTACCGCATGGTACGGCGCGGCGCTGCTCGTCTTGTTTGTCGCGGGGCTTATGGATTTTCGGAGCGTGGCATGATGAGTGGAGCGGATACAATGCAAGCGTTGCGATAAGCGACGGCGTGTGCAATATAGCCGTACTGCCGATAACCGGCGACATTGTGCCGTATGCGGGAATGAACGAAGACGGAAGCGGAAACACCCCGGCACCTTCAACGAATCCCGACGATACGCTTGCGTTTGTTCGCAGAGCGGAAAATGACCCGAATATTCGTGGAATACTCGCCCGCATTGATTCCACGGGCGGCTCTCCCGTGGCGGCGGAAACCATGGCAAACGGATTCAAAAATTCCGCTCTTCCCGTCGCGGCGGTCATACGAGAAGCGGGACTGTCCGCCGCGTACCACATTGCCACCGGCGCGGAGACCGTCATTGCCTCGCCACTTTCGGATGTCGGAAGCATCGGCATAACCATGTCATATGTGGAGAACGCGGAAAAAAATGAAAAAGAAGGTTCCCGTTTCATATCGCTCTCCTCGGCGAAATTCAAAGATTACGGCAATCCCGACAAGCCGATTACGCCCGAGGAGCGCGCCCTTTTACAGCGCGACCTGAAAATCTATCATGAATGGTTTGTAAAAGAAGTCGCCGAAAACCGAAATTTGCCGATTGAAGACATCACAAAACTCGCCGACGGCTCATCTATGCCCGGCAGTCTCGCCCTCGAAAACAAACTCATAGACCAACTCGGCGACCAAGGCACCGCCAGAGTGTGGTTTGCGGAAAAGCTCGGGATGGATGCGATGGATGTTGTTTTTTGCGAGTAAGAAAAAGGACTGTGATATACTAAGGATATTAGTAGTTTATACACCGATATCTTTATGAATATCAACCGAATAATAACCAACAGCGAAGGGTGGATTGAGGGAATTAGCGCAAAAGGAGTATTTGAAGAGAAAATTGAACTATGGATTAAAATTTACGAAATGTGGGGGTTGCCTATTGAGAAACAAGATTTGTTATCTGTTACTGAAAAAGTGGCGCGATACCGCGGCAATCCGTTGCTTCTAGAAAAAATAAAGCAACGATTAAATTAAGTTATTATGGAAGTTATATTTTTCATTCTTCTTATTCTTGCCATTATTTTTGTCCCTTCTATTCTTCTTGGGTTTATAGAACTCTATATGACACCGGAAAATATTGAAAGGCGGCGAGAAAGAAGAAAAGAAGAGGAAAAAGAGCGAGAAAGGGAACGCCGTAATCGCGAGGAGTCCGCAAGGATTGAAAAAGAGCAACAGGAATATAACCGCCAAATCGCAAAAGAGAGATTTATATTACAGTATCGACAGCTCCGCAAAGAAATTGAAGCGATGCCGCAATATGAACATTGGAGGCAGGCGGTTTTTCAAAAATTCGGGAGAAAGTGTGCCGTTTGCGGTTCCACTGAAAATTTGGAAATAGACCATCGTTACCTGTCTTTTTACGCCATAATTCAAAAATTTGGAATTACCGACACGGTTCAGGCGTACGAATGCGTTGAGTTATGGAATGTGAACAATGGCGCGCCGTTGTGTAAAACACACCACGACCAGACAAAGAGCAGTGTTTATCATAAAGAAAAAAATTCTCAATAAAATATGGAAAAAGAAAAAATTCAAGAAATATTAGATACTGCTAAAAAACAGTTTTTGGCTAGGGAGGAACCCTTACTTGTTTCTGATGCAAACGAACGCTCAATAACGCATAAGTTTGCAGAATATTTACAGACCATAGTGAGGGCAGACTGGAATGTTGATTGTGAATACAATAGATCCGGGAACAACCCAAAGAAAATAGAAGAGATAGAGCGAATTGTGGGGGAGCGTACAACTACATCAGAAACCAAAACCCGAACAGTATGTCCTGACATTATTGTCCACAAAAGAGGAGTTGATGGTCCGAATCTGCTAGTTATTGAAGCAAAGAAAGACGCAACTCCACAAGAGCATCAAGAAGATGTGAAAAAACTTAAACTGATACGAAAACAGTATAATTATGATTTTTCCGTTTTTATTAACTTCAAAACTAAAACCCGCGAGATTGAATGGAGTTTTGTATAGCCATCATTTTTTGCCTTTCCCCGCGGAACTCGCCATGAGGAGATATTTTTATTGCCGCAGTATGGTAATATGTTCGTATGTACTGCAGGGTAAATAAAAATATAAAATCTCCGGTTGTTTGGAACATTCCCCACAGCTCGATATTTCTTCCGAAAGAATTTTCCGGTAATTTTTTACTGCACGGCAAAGAATTGCTGGACGAAGCGATGTCTCTGGCGGATTTATACACTGATGAATTGTACGAAGATGCCATAAAAGATTCAAATTCCATAATATCGGAAGTAAGCAGAATCGTTGTTGACACGGAAAGGTTTTACATTGAAAGCGACGAGCCTATGTCAAAGGTTGGAATGTCCGCCCTTTATGTGAAAACTCAAAATGGGCGGATTTTACGGGAATTAACCGGCAGAGAAAAAGAAATACTTTTGGAAAGAGTGTATAAATCATACCATGAAATGTTTACGGAAATGGTTGCGGACTCTTTGAAAATACACGGCAAATGTTTAATTGTGGATTGCCACTCGTTTCCGTCTATACCAAGACCTTATGAAAGCGATCAATCCGAAAAGAGGCCGGACATATGTATCGGTACGGATTCATACCATACGCCGCCGGAACTTCAAAAAATCCTGAAAGAAAAATTTGAATCGGCAGGCTATGCCGTTAAATATAACTCGCCGTTCTCCGGTTCAATAGTGCCTATGAAATTTTACAATAAAGACGAGCGCGTGTCGTCTGTAATGATAGAGATAAACAGGAGTCTTTACATGGACGAAACATCTTTTGAGCGAAAAAATAATTTTTCCGTATTTTCAAAAGAGCTCGGCGTTATCTTAAAAGAGGTTACCGGCGCTTCGGAAAAATAATATGGAAAACTTTTTACCGCCGCCGTCACCGCAAGAAGACATGAGTGTTTTTATAAATGTTTCTCCCGCTGAATTTATCTTAAAAAGAGATTTGCTGGCTCCGTCCTTATTTGCCTTTTTAACGCCGCACACCGAAGATTATTATATCAATAATAACACGAAGTTGTTTTTGTCTAAAGATTTAACGAGCGGGTTTGGAATCAATCCGGATGGAGAACTGGTATCGGTATTTTCTTTAGAAAAATCAAGAGGCGAAATTCTCGTCAAGAAAGCCGTGGAAGAAGGAGCTACACATTTGAGCTGTATGGGTGATAAGCTTTTAGAACTTTATGCGTCTTTTGGTTTTTCGCCCACCGAAGTTATAAAATGGGATGACACGCTTGCCCCGAATAACTGGGATTATGAAAGATTCGGGGTCCCAAACATATATCAAATGAGCTTGATTAAACAATAAGCCGGAAATGAGGACAGTCGCCTTTTTACCTTTTGGGAGAGGGCGGAATTGAGGAGCGGGCGGGGAAAACGATTATCCGCAGCGCGCACTTAATTGACGCGCTATTTCATTTTTGATACACCGCTGTCATAGTTATGAAAAGCAAAAACAATCTTTTGTCAGTTCTTGGGCGGCGCTCCAGTATTATAATCTCGCTACGGAGGCGACACATTCTGTCACTTCGGTTACGCTTAAAGTAACGAGAGAATACCGGACAAAGGCGGGTAATTTCGCTTATCAGTCCATTAACTGCAAGCGGTGGAAAAAATTCTGAAACAAACTGCTCTAATTTAGAAGCGATTTTATACTATAAAATCCGCATCAAAGAAAAAACCAGAAAAACAATTTCCATCGCGCCGATGCCGAAAAGAATTTGTTTTGTCCGGCGCGAGTCGGTGCGTTTCCGTAAAACCCATACGGCGGCAAGCGCGAAAAGAATTTCAACGGCGGAAACGTAGTGTCCGTAATGCGCCGGGTTCCAATAGGAAACGGGGCTGTGGAATCGCCAGTCGCCCAACGGATAAAAATGCGCGTAAGCATCGTCGGCGTGAACGAAAAAATCCATCACCGAATGCAGGAACGCGCTTCCGAAAAAATACGCGCCGTATTTTTGTTTGAAAAAGGCGCACAGAAACAATCCGAGCGGGAGGAGCCAGAACGAATGCGAGAGATTGAACAGATTGTTCCATCCGGAATTGAAATACAAATCGCGCCAAATCACTTCGTGCGGAAGCGATTGCACGATGCTCGTAAAGAAGAAGAAAATGAAAGTGATGGAATCGGGGAACAATGCGCCAAGTCCAGCGGCGGCATTCAAGCGCGCATCGCCCTTCTTCCCCAAAATCGCGAGATTGTACAAAATGTGGCTCGGGGTGGTCATGTTGACATTATTTTTCTCTCGCCGTCTTCAGCGCTTTTGCCCACCACAGAAGCTGTGTAATCAATCCATTCGCTTTTTCCGACTGCGAGGCGAAAAGGTCGCTTGCGGCCGCTTTGCCGAAGAGCACGGGGAAGTACTGCTCGCCGGGAATGTGCACGGCGTTTCTGATCGGCGCCATTTGAAGCTCAATGGCGGTTTGGCGCAATTGCTCCACCGCTCGCGCTCCGCCGACGCTGCCATAGCTTACGAAAGCGACCGGCTTGTTGTTCCATTCCTGATAGACCCAGTCCAGCGCGTTTTTGAGCACGCCGGAAGTGCCGTGATTGTACTCCGGCGTTACCATCACGAAAGCGTCTCCCTCGGCGATTTTTTTCGTAAAGCGCGCGACCGCTTCGTTTTTGTACGGCTCCTGTTTGAATGACGGGCTCACCGCCTCGTTGAAAAACGGCATATCGTACTCGCGCAAGTCGAGTACTTCCGCGATGACCCCTTTTTGTTTTTTAATTTCTTCGGCGATCCAGAGGGCGGCCTTGTCGCTAAAGCGGCCCTCTCGCGTACTGCCGGCGATTACTTTGATATTCAATGGCGTATTGTTTGTCATGTTCATAGAATGAATTGAATGTTTATTCTTATAAATGCTTCTTTACGGCTTCACATAAATCGCTCATAAGGATATGGTAACGTATTCGCATACCCTCAATCAAGCGGAGCGTCGCCGTGGAAAAATAATACCGGAAACTGGTTTTTTTAATGTAATCTCAATCACAGCGCGAAAAAACATTCGGTGATACAGTAACGGTATCATTATTCGTAACATTATAAAAAACATTATGAACACCGGCGTAAAAAAAGTTCGTCTCGCCTTCATCGGGTTCGGCAATGTGCCGCAGGCGGTTCTTCGCTATATGAAAGAATCAGCTCCGACACAAGAGCTTCGGCGCTTGAAAAAAGAGATTGTCGTTACGGGGGTTGCGGACATTCGCGGGCACGCCATTTCCGAAAAAGGTTTTTCAACCGATGAATTGCTTATGGCGGCGAAAGCGGGAACGCTCGCGTCTCTTAACAAAGGCAAGAAGACGGAGAACAACATTGATTTTCTCAAAAATGTTCCTGCCGATATCGTTTTCGTCGCTACGCCCGCCTTCGTCCCGTCCGTAGAAGAAATCACGACCGCTTTTTCCCTCGGAATGGACGTGGTTACTTCCAACAAAAATCCCGTGGCGAATTCGTGGCGCGAGA
>CAYRXD010000073.1:0-6680 GCA_964428135.1 uncultured Candidatus Saccharibacteria bacterium
TTTGTAACGATTGAGATGATCGGGAAACACATTGGTAATAATGGCGATATGCGGCGCTTTGTCCGCACCCGATACCGCCAGATACTCCAGTTGCCATGACGACATTTCTGCAACGACCGGGCGCACTTTGTCTGTGATTTCGGAAAGTTCTTTTAAGAAAGCGTGCTCGGGATTATTGCCGGTCGGAATGAACGCTCCATATTTCTGCCCGAGCAAATACGCAAGCCAAGCCGTCACGGTAGTTTTTCCGCGTGTTCCCGTAACGGCAATTACCGGATTTTGAATAAATCGAAAAAAGAGGCTCGCGTCGTTTTCTATTTGTTTTCCCGCCCGAACAGCCGCCGCAAGGTATGAGCTGTCTTTTGGTACTCCGGGTCCAAGAACGATAATATCGTGCGACGTAAAATCTTCTTCGCGCTGCCCGCCGAGAATAAACCGTATATTTTTTTTCTCTCGCGGAGTAAATAGTTTCATGGTATGAGCAAGCTCTTCCTCCGTACGAAAGTCCGTCACGGAAACTTCCGCCCCATTTTTGAGGAGCCATTTTGCCGTTGCCGCCCCGCCACCGTAAACACCGAGCACCACGACCAGCGCTTTTTTTCCTTTGAGAAATTCTTTCGGAGTCATGGCGCCATCATATCAAAAAACCCGGCAAATTCAAAAAAATGCCCCATCTATGCGGTGGGGCATTACTGTATCGTCATCGTGTGCCTGTGAAAGCGGACCGGTGCGCAGGTGCAATCGCTTAAGCTTGTTTTAGAGTTCGGATGATTTCCTTGATGTTTTTTATATCACTGAAACGTATTTGACGTTTCAGTAAAAATAAAACTTCTTCTTCCGATTTTTTCGGTTTCTCTTCCTCTTCCTCCTTCGAAAGAAGCGTCGGCGCGCGAGCGTATATCACTTCAATTTTTTTGATGGTTCGAGTTGCTTCCCTTATGTTGTTTATATCCATGAAATGTACCGGATGTTTCAGCGGAAAAAAAACTTCTATCATCCGGCACGTTCCATCTTCGAATAAACAACAGCAGGTCAAAGAGTAATTATATTTCACTGGAGCCTCCTCGTGTACAAAGTCTTTTGGAAAGATTGCCGGGCTTCATTAAAGTTAGGGTCGCGGCAATCCGGCATCGCGTGTGGCGCGATCAAGCGTCGGGAATTTCTTATCCCAATTTGCTGCAAAAGCGGCTTGGAGCTCATTTGTCCGCGCCGTGAAGTCCTCCGGCTTATTACGAAATGCAATTCGCGGGTCGCGCTCCTCGTCTTCCATATATGAAGCCTGCGGCGGTATAAAGAGATTGATCTCCGGCATGCATACATTGCAGTCCTCTGCGGCAATGTGTCCGTCCACTACGGCGTTGATGATTCGACGCGATGTCGGAATGTCAAACCGCCGACCGCCTCCATCCGCAGACCCGCCCGTGTAGCCCGTGTTCACGAGCGCAACAGTCGGTTTGCAATCAAGAAGCATCTTCTCGAACAAATCCGCATACAGCGCGGAATGACCCGGATAAAAATCCTCGCCAAAAAATGAACTGAATGTCGGCGAGACACCTTTCACGCTTCCGACCACCGTTCGTCCGATCTTTGACGTATACCCGGAAAGATAATGATACAATATCTGCTCTCGCGAACGCAAAATGGAAAGCGGCGGAAGAATGCCGTTCGCGTCGCAAGTGAGGAAAATGACATAATCCGGTCTGCCAACATTTACTTCCGCGGTGCGATTCTCGATGTGAGAAAGCGGATATGCCGCGCGGGTATTTTGCGTAAATCGCCCATCGTCAAAATCAGGCACCCCGCGATGAAGTACGACATTTTCCAAAAGTGCGCCGGAGCGATTGACAGCGGAATAAATCGCCGGTTCGTTGGTTGGAGAGAGCTTGATGACAGACGGATAACATCCGTCTTCCAACTGCGCGGTAACGCCGTCCGGAGAGTAAGAAAACATATCGTCGCCGACCATTCGAAAATTATCGGAAGTGGCATGCGTGGTTTTGCCCGTACCCGAAAGCCCGAACATCCACACGACCTTTCCGGTACCGGTAACCACAACGGAACAGTGCATCGTGAGTACTCCCTTGCGAGGAAGCTCATAATTCGCGAAGGTAAATCCGGCTTTTTTAATCTCACCGGCATAGTTGAGACCAAGTGCGAGAATCCGCCTGCCCGCAAGGTCAAGCCACAATGCAGCATCGCTTCGCGTACCGTGGCGCTTCGGGTCGGTTGTGAAAGACGGCAAATTAAGCAGCGTTACCGGCTTGTCATTTGTATCATGTGTCCGGCTTTTCGGAATCGTGGTTCTCGCAAACATCTGATGCCATGCATATTCCGTGTAAACGTTCAACGGAATGCGAAAGGTCGGGTGCGTGCCGATCCAAAGATCATTGGAGTGAAACAACGGCGGCAGCGTCCGTGCGTATGCAAGCGCTTCCTCCCACCTGAGTTCAAATTGTTCCGGGTCATAAGGAGTGTTAAAAGCATTCCAGTTTATGCTGTCCGCGATACTCCGGTTGGCGACGATGTAACGGTCATTTGGGGAACGCCCAGTTCTCGCGCCGGTACACACGCACAATGCGCCGTCTTTTGACAGCTTTGCTTGTTCGCGCATAAGGGCATGGCGGACGAGCGATGAGATGCTTTCGTTCGGCAAACGACTCGGGATAGTGCAACCATTCATAGAAATCTCCTGATTTTATAGAGAGGAGAGTGAAGGAAAAAGTACTGTGTCAATGAAACAAAATTGAGGTATATGACATACCTCTTATGCTGTAAACAATATGCGGAACCGATTGAATAGTCAACAGCCGCTTCTTTCTCTTTCTTACAACACCCGCACAACATAAAAGTTTCATGAAGACAAAAAAGGAGGAGCCAATGCTCCTCCTTTTGGTATTTACTTCACCCCCGGCGGCGGAGTAGTGTCAATGACATACTCATCCATGAAACTATCCAAAAGCTGTTTTGCTTTCTCGAGATTCATTTCGGCACCTAAACTATGAGACGTATCTTTGCCATTCTCATCAATAACCAAAAGGCACGGACCATCTTTGCATACGCCGAGACAGGCGACTTCTTTTATTATTTTAACATGGGCATATCCTTCTCTCCTCTTATACCCCTTGAGGTGTTTCCACATTTTCTCGGCATTCTCTGCCGGAAAACACAACCCGTGTTTACGTCCGGCACAAATGAATACGAATTTTACTTGAGACATGATGTTTTTCCTCGAATTGAAGGTAGACTCATATCAGGATAGAGTAAAAATATGTCGTCGTCAAATGTTGGGAACGGCGTAGCGAAAAAATTCCATCATACTCATTCCGGGGATTAGTTTATAGTTCCTTAAGAAACCGCAAAAACTCGTCTCTCGAAATTTCCGCTTGTTTGAGAATGTTTCCGACAACAAATGGCGGAAGGTCGAAACTATCATGGCGTGGCACCGTTACGCGAAGATGCGATTTTGTAACGTGGCGCAATTGGACATGGCTTCCTGTTTGGTGATGTTTGGAAAACCCAAGCTTCAAAAGTACGGCGATAATTTCTTTTCCTTTAAGTGGAGGGATTTTCGGCATGCTGTAAAAAATTATGCAAAAAAAATAGTCAGCCGTTCCTGCAGGAGAGCGTGCTCGGACGGTATCGGCTCATGTTCTTTTTGCAAGCCTTCAATGTGGCACCGTATGGCATCCCGCGCCATTTTTTTCGCTTCTTCAATATCCCGCCCGAATGAAATAACACCAGGAAGTACCGGCACGGTTACCTGATATCCGCCACCCTTTACCGGCTCATATATGACCGTAAAAGAATGTTCGGTTGATGTTTCTTTTTTAAGTGTTTTCATGCTCTTATGATACCCGCCATTGACATTTTTGTCAAAAGATTGACAAAAATTATATAGTATGATACACTAAACACAGCTTTGTAAACCTGCGTGGGTGGCAGATTATGCTAAAAGAAAACTTGAAATTCAGTATAGATATTGCTGTAAACTGTACACTTTCAGAAACCGAGAAAAATCAACTTATGGTTGCTTTGGGTAATGCCGTAAGAGATGTTCTTGGTCCAACGAAAAGTGGTTACATAGAGGTTTGTTCGGAACCAAGCGACGAAAAAACGCTCGGTTAAATGAAAACTCACCAAAAAGCCCATGCGCTGCATGGGCTTTTTTTCTGTTTAATTGTTCCCTTGTTCTATCGCTCCATCGTTCCGTCTACTTCCTGCTCTCAATAATCGCGTCCGCCACGTTCTTCGGCACCACGGCGTAGTGGGCGAATTCCATCGTGCTCGTTCCGCGGCCTTGAGTCTGCGAACGAAGTGCGGTGACATAGCCGAACATTTCCGAAAGCGGAACGAGGGCGTCCACCACTTTGTTCATCCCGCGATCCCCCATAGACTCGATCTGTCCGCGCTTGGAAGAAAGGTATCCTGATACGTCACCCATGAATGGCTCCGGTACGACTACCTCTACTTTCATGATTGGCTCAAGAATTACCGGTTTTGCCCGTTTGGTCGCATCTTGGAATGCCATGCTTGCTGCGACCTTAAAGGCGATTTCGGAGGAGTCCACGTCGTGGTACGAACCGTCATAGAGTTCGGCGGAAAGATCCACCACCGGAAATCCGGCGAGTATTCCGCGATCCATCGCCTCGCGCAAGCCTTTGTCCACGGCGGGGATGAATTCCTGCGGAATGACGCCTCCCTTAATGTTATTGACGAATTCGTACGTGTTTTCTTTATTGCGCTTGGTATTTTTCGGCAAATCTTCCACGTCAACCGTCTTGTCAATCGGCTTGATGCGGATGCGCACATGTCCGTATTGTCCGCGCCCGCCGGACTGCTTGATATACTTCCCTTCCGCTTCCGCCTCGCCCATGATGGTTTCGCGGTACGCCACTTGCGGTTTGCCGGTGTTCGCCTCAACATTGAATTCGCGCTTCATGCGATCTACCATGATGTCAAGGTGGAGTTCTCCCATTCCGGCGATAATGGTTTCAAGCGTTTCGGAATCGGTCTTCACGCGGAAGGTCGGGTCTTCGGCAACGAGCCGCGAGAGCGCCATACCCATTCTTTCTTGGTCGGCTTTCGTCTTCGGTTCAATGCGCATGGAGATGACCGGTTCCGGCGCGATGATGCGCTCGAGAATAATCGGGTGCGCTTCGTCGCAGAGCGTGTCGGAAGTCAGGGTGTCTTTCAATCCCACCGCGGCGGCAATTTCTCCGGCGAACACTTTTTTCACTTCTTCCCGATCGTTCGCGTGCATCCGCAAAATTCGCCCGATGCGCTCTTTCTTTTGTTTCGTCGCATTATAAATATACGAACCAGACTCAAGCGTTCCGGAATACACACGGAAAAAGATAAGCTGTCCGACGAACGGATCGCTCGCCACTTTGAAAGCGAGGGCGGACAAGGGTGCCTTGTCGGAAACTTCGCGGACAATCTCCTGATTCGTATTCGGGTCAATGCCTTTCGGCGCGGGGATATCAAGAGGGCTCGGGAGATAGTCAATGACCGCATCGAGTATGAGCTGTACGCCTTTGTTTTTAAGAGCGGAGCCGGCAAAAACGGGGACGATCTTGTTTGCGATAACCGCTTTTCGGAGCATGGACTTCAGTTCTGGGAGAGCAGGAACTTTTCCTTCAAAATAGGCATTCATCATCGCTTCGTCTTGTTCGACGATCTTTTCGATGAGTTCATCATGATACTTCTTCGCATCCGCCGTGAGGTTTTCCGGAATATCGAATGGAATGACTTTTTCTCCCCTGTCGCCTTCAAAGCGATAAGCCTTCATTTCAAGAAGGTCGATAACGCCGCCGAATTGATCCTCTTCACCAATCGGAAGATGCATGCGTACGGCATTTTTCGTGAGCCGCTCCAAAATGCTTTGAAAGGAACGTTCAAAAGACGCGCCGGTTCGGTCGAGTTTATTAATGAGACAGATGCGAGGAACGTTGCCGTCGTCGGCATAACGCCAGTTCGTTTCCGACTGCGGCTCAACGCCCGCAACGCCGTCGAACACCACCACCGCGCCGTCGAGTACGCGAAGAGAGCGCTTTACTTCAATAGTGAAGTCGATGTGCCCGGGAGTGTCGATAAGGTTGAAACGATGTTTCTTGTCGGCATCGCCGGGGGCGTACGTTGGCGTCCAAAAACAGGTCGTCGCGGCAGAAGTAATGGTAATGCCGCGCTCGCGCTCCTGCTCCATCCAGTCCATGACCGTCGCGCCCTCATGCACCTCCCCGATCTTGTGCGACACACCCGTGTAGAAGAGCACTCGTTCGGACGTGGTCGTCTTGCCCGCGTCGATGTGGGCGATGATGCCGAAATTTCTTACTTTTTGCAGTGGATAGTCGCGTTCCATAAATTAGATTGTGCTTATTTTGCCTTAGTAAATAAAAAGACCCGGTAGCGGTCGTGAAAAGATATGTTCACTATACACGATTTTTCGCGGGGTGAAAAGAGTTGACAACTATATTTCATTATGTAATGCTGTTTGTAGCTGTTTCACGGTAGGAGAAAAAAATGGAAACTTTCTTGTTTTTTGGAATGTTGTCCATGGCTTTTGCGGCGGAGGATACTTTGAATGGGGCTGGGGCCACTTTCCCGTATCCGCTCTATTCAAAGTGGATGATGGAATATCAAAAAGCACATCCTGACACAAAATTGAATTATCAATCCATCGG
>CAYRXD010000074.1:0-758 GCA_964428135.1 uncultured Candidatus Saccharibacteria bacterium
CTTGTGTTACAAGGGGTATTTAGGATTTCGAAAAGTTAAACGGGACACGCGTGGCCCACATGGGTTGAAAATTGCCACCAACGATATTTTGAAGATTTTTGAGAAGGAGGGTCAGTTTGGTTCAAAACGAAAAAAAATGAACAAAAAGGCATCAAAGTATATAATGCTTTCATGAGTTGTCCATCCAAAAAGACAAGAATCGAGCATGTCGCATCAGTAATAAAAACATGGCAGGTATGAATTTTAACTTGGATTGATGCTTACGCGACTTTTTTACCGACCGCAAGATGAGGGTATAGAAATTGTCCATTTATTAATGTACGCGACTATCACGCGCTTTAAAAAGAAAGGTGGTTGTATGTATGAATGAAAACAAAGTAATTACAACTGATATTATGATAGCCTATTCAGAATGTCCGCAAAAGGCATTTCGTTTATTGTGTGAGGGAGAAAAAAATATCATTGATGAATATCAAAACATCATTCAAAATAAAAAACTCATTATCCAAAACAAGTATATAAACACACTCAAACAAAAAGGTGACGATAGTATTGAATCTTATAGCCTGGAGAATTTGCAGAAAAATCAGAGTTATCTCACTGACGCGAGGTTAAAATTTGATATTTTTGACGCAAATTGCGGCGTTTTAAGAAAAATAAGAAAGCATTCTTTTTTGGGGCAGTACAGCTATGAGCCGATAGTTTTTGCGGGAACTCATACTGTTACCAACCGCAACAAAATCGAACTATTTTTTGCT
>CAYRXD010000074.1:768-1649 GCA_964428135.1 uncultured Candidatus Saccharibacteria bacterium
CCTATGTTCTGTCCTTAATTCAAAAAATTTCTACTGAAAAAGGGTGTATTATAACGTCCGATGGCTTATGTCACTCGATAGTCCTGAATGATGGCGTAAAGATTAAGCCAGTAATGGAAACATTGCAAAAATGGATTACTGAAGAATCTTCAAAACCACCTAAACACTCATCAGCTTGTAAGTTTGAAGGATTGTGTCATCCAACAACGGAACAAAGTGATGATTTGCGTTTGTTGCGCAAAATTACACCTAAAGTCCTTGAAAAATATAATAAAAAAGGTATTTTTTCGATTACTCAGCTTTCATATTTGTTTAAACCGCCCAAAAAAGACAGAAAAAGGGCAAATAAACACAACGTTGTTCATAAGTTAGAATTACAAGCGTTGGCAATCAGAACAGCAAAAATTCTTTTGCAAGAGCGTCCAGTTATCACAAGGAAACCCGTTGAATTATTTTTTGACATAGAAGGAATACCGGATCAAGAATTATATTATCTGATAGGTCTGCTTGTGTGTGAAAATGGCGCAAATACCCACTATTCATTTTGGGCGAATACACCGCAAGACGAGGAAGTCATTTGGCAATGCTTTCTGCAAAAAATTCAAGAATACTCCGATGCTCCAATTTATCACTACGGAAGCTATGAAAAGAATGCCGTAAACAAAATGACAAAACGCTATAAAACTGATAGTGAAAATCTTACTGAACGTTTGGTTAATGTTAACGGTTATACTTACGGTAAAATATATTTTCCTACTTTTTCTAATACACTAAAAGACCTCGGGCATTTTATTGGCGCCAAATGGACAGCTCCTGACGCGTCAGGACTGCAAAGCATTGTATGGCGATACAAATGGGAGGAGAGCCAAGACGGAACATAT
>CAYRXD010000074.1:1659-6624 GCA_964428135.1 uncultured Candidatus Saccharibacteria bacterium
AACATATAAAAAAACATTGCTTACTTATAACGAAGAAGATTGTGGGGCGTTAAAGTTACTGACCGACGAACTTTCCAGAATAGAGGAAAACGCGAATATTTTGCACGATATAGATTTTGTTAATTCCCCAAAACGTAACAGTAGCGCAATCGGAGAACATTTGCATAACCAATTTGAAAATATTCTTACATTTGCATCGGCTCATTACGACAACAAAAAAATTAGCCTTCGGGATTCATTAATTGAAGCAAAAGAGGTTGTGAAAAAAATTGGAGGAAAAGAAGGGCATCAAGCATATCATCGGATTATCGCAAAACCACAGACAATCATCGTGTTCAAGCGCCCTAAAAAATGCCCGCGCCACCCGAGACAGAAATTGGAAAGCAAAGCGAAGACGACGGAACGTTCGATAACAGATTTGGTATTTACAAAAAATGGAGTTAAAAAAAGAAGAATCAAATATATCGGAGAAATGGGGTATTGTTCGAAATGCCATAATTCTTACAGCTCCGAGGAAATTGCAAAAATCGGTCTTCAGCCATTCGGGCATGGATTTAAGTCATGGATAATCTATCAAAGACTGGTTTTGCGTTTATCATATGGGACGATCGTTCAAGTTTTAGGCGATATCTTCCATGAACAGATTAGCGATACTACAATTACAAATATACAAAGATATTTTTATGGGTATTACTCCGAAACAGAAAAGATAAACCTTGCGCACCTGCTAAACTCGCCGTTTATTCATGCCGATGAAACAAAAATCAGCATAGACGGAATTAACCAGTATGTGTGGGTTTTTACGGACGGCAAGCACGTATTATTTAGACTAACCGAAACAAGGGAAGCAACAATGGTTCACGAACTATTGGCTGATTACCATGGCGTTCTTATTTCCGATTTTTATGCGGGATATGATTCCTTAAAATGCGATCAGCAAAAATGTTGGTCGCATTTGATTCGCGACCTCAATGACGATCTTTGGAAAGAGCCGTTTAACACAGAGTTTGAAAATTTTGTTCTAAACGTAAAAAACCTTATTGTCCCTATTTTGAGTGTTGTAGAAAAACGCGGGCTAAAAACCAGATACCTCAAAAAATTTCAGAAGAGCGTAGAAAAGTTCTACTCTGACGTAATAGTTGATAAATCTTATAATTCGGACTTGATAGCAACGTACCAAAAACGGTTTATAAGGTATAAACGGAGCCTCTTTACTTTTCTGGAGAAAGACGGAATCCCCTGGAACAACAACATGGCGGAAAGAGCCATCAGGCATCTGGCGATACAAAGGAAAATCTCCGGTCATTTTTCTGAATCGGTAGCGCCGAAATATTTGCTTTTGCTGGGAATTATGCAAACATGCCGTTTCCAAAATAAATCATTATTGAAATTTCTGCTTTCTGGTGAAAAAGATGTTGAGGCCTTTAAAAAATCAAGACCAATCAAATATTCCAAACGGTATGTTAAAAAGATTATTAAAGCGTACGACCAAGATGCTCTTCAAACTGAGGGTATTTTTTGACCATATTTTCAAAATAGGGCTGTCTTAGTAGTCTGTTATTTTGTTTGATTTTATGCTAATTTTTCCGTATGCCGGAATTTTCCAGACAGGATCGAATACGAATTTTCACGTCTCTTTTTCGGGGGCGCACCGATGTGTTCGCCCGCCGATGGGAAAAATGGGATGGAGGCGTTTCGGGATACGCCCCCGCTTACACCGACTGGTCAAAGAAAAATTATGAAACGCTTTCCGACCCTTTTATTGAAAAACATCTTATCGGCGGCATAACGATAGGCCTCTATCCGATATTGAAAGACGACACCTCCTATTTCGTCGCTGCGGATTTCGACGAAGGAAACTGGCGTGAACAAGCGTTTCGTCTTACAGAGGAATGCAAGAAAAGTAATCTGCCTGTCTATCTGGAGCGCTCTCGCTCAGGAAAAGGCGGACACGTGTGGTGCTTTTTTGAGGACAAATATCCGGCGTATAAAAGCCGGGCAATATTCTTCTCTTTGCTGCGAAGCTCGAAAAATATCGGTGATTTCGACAAAGACGACAGCTTCGACCGATTGTTTCCGAACCAAGACCAGCTCTCAGGAAAAGGGCTGGGCAATCTTATCGCATTGCCTCTCCAGGGAGAGCCGAGGAAGAATGGAAATAGCGTTTTTGTCGACCCCGTCTCGCTTGAACCGTTTTCGGATCAATGGAAATTTCTCTCAAGCGTGGAAAAAGTTTCCGCGGAAAGGCTCGACGCGCTTTTCGTGAAATGCACGGGAAAAAATGAGAAGCCCGTGCAAATGAAAAATGGCGAGATGCTTATTACTCTTTCCGAGTACGCGTCAATTCCGAAAAGCCAGATAAACCCGAAACTCACGGCATTTCTGCGCGAGGAGCTGAATTTTTTCAACGCCGAATATGCAATGAAGAAAAATATGGGAATGCCGACATACGATTTGGAAAGGTATTTCAAAACCGTCTTGTCGGAAGGCGCGGAAGTTCTCGTTCCGCGAGGTTTTTTGCCCCGGCTCAAAGAGCATATGCGGGAACAAGGGATGCCATTTAAAATTTCCGACAAGCGAAATCGGTCCGAGCCGGTGTCAATCCGCCCGTCTTTTGGACTTTTTGACTATCAAAAGGAAGCGTTAAAAGATTTTGAAAAAGCCGAGTGCGGTATTCTGGTCGCTCCGCCCGGAAGCGGAAAGACAATCATGGGACTGGGGATTATTGCGGAGAAAAAACAGCCGGCGCTGATACTGGTTCACCGCAAGCAAATTTACGATCAATGGCTGGAACGGATAGAAAACTTTCTAAACATTCAGAAAAAAGACATCGGACAATTTACCTCCGCTAAAAAATCCGTCAAATCGCCGATAACCGTCGCGATGGTGCAAAGCATGGCGAGGCAGAAAGACTGGAAAGAGCTGAAAAATTCTTTCGGGCTTGTTTTGGTTGACGAATGCCACCATATGCCCGCCAAAATGTTTCGCGATGTCATAACAAAATTCAATCCGGAGTATCTGTTCGGGCTTACCGCTACTCCGAAGCGGAAGAATAACGACGAAAAACTCATTTACGCTTATCTGGGCGATATCGTTCATGAAGTGCCGAAAAATTACCGCTCAATAACCAGCACGGCAAAGAATATCCCAAAAGTTGAAATATGCGTGCGAGAAACGAATCTCGCCTTTCCTTTTGCCATAAAACGAACCGATTTTCAAACTTTGGCGAAAATCCTTATTTTTGACTCGGAAAGAAACCGGCTTATTGCGGAAGATATTATGACCGAAGCGAAAACCGGTAAGAAATGCCTTGTTCTAACGGAGAGAAAAGAACATGTTGAGCTTTTAAACTTTTACCTCAAACGGGATTTTGAAACCATCGCGCTTACGTCCGAGCTTCCGGCGCAAAAACGAAAACAGAAAGAAAACCAGATCGTTTCCGGACATTTCCAGATATTGATTGCAACCGGACAGCTTCTCGGCGAAGGAAGCGATATACGAAATCTTGATACGCTCTTTTTGGTTTTCCCGCTCTCGTTTGAAGGCAAACTCATCCAGTATATCGGGCGCATTGAACGCGGCGAAGAAACGATTAAAAAAGTGTACGATTATCGCGATGGCGAGATTGAAATTCTCGACAAAATGTTCAAGAGACGAAAGCGGTATTATAATAGGCTTGAAAAAAGCGATGCCCCCGCTATAATGAAGAGACGATAAAATTTATGGAACAAGAAGTTATTTCAAACGAATTCGCAAACAAATATCCCAGCATCGCCAGTTGGGTGGAAGACGGTGTGCTTGAGATCGGTCGCGGCGAATACGGCGATTCGTTTATCAGAGTGATTGATGAAGGCGGCGTGGTGTGGGAAGGGAAGCGAAGATACGCGACGCTTGATGAAGCGTTGCAAGAAGCGGAGAAAGCCATTGCCGAATGGTTTGAAGAAAACGCCTAAAAACATGAGGACTACTACAGACAAAGAACGCGAAGAACGAATCGAAAACGAAATCGTCGTTGACGCATACGGCCCGGAAGAACGCTCTCTTGGCTGGTATTATTATCTCGACGAAAATATCCATTTTCCTTTGACAGGGAGTTGTATTGAGAAGCTGTCCATATCGCCGCTTATTTTGAAAGAAAAAGTGGAAGTAACCGGAATGGCTTCCGAAGAGGAGTGCGAAGATGAGATGTTTGTTGAGATTGTGTGGAACGAACGCACCTTTGACGTTCCTCTTTCTCAAATTTCTCCCGTCAGCGCTTCAGAAAAAACAAAAGCGGCGATTGAAGATTGGCACTATTGGGTAAAACAAAAATATGAATTTTGATACGCAAATGGCGCGCGACGCAAAAATTTTTAATCAGGCAGATCCTCCGGAAGCGAACACGGAAACCCTGAGCAGATATAAAGAATTTCTTGAAAAACATTTATCTTTGCCGGTGCAGGTTAGAGGAATTGAAGATTTTGACTGGGAAGAATTTTATGTGCTTGGTCCGGGCGACAAAGATGAATATGAGGAGCTGAAAAAAACACGCCCTTCCTATACCGATATCTTTGAAGTTCTCGGTTTTTCCGACCACTTGAATGATATGCAGGGAATTTTTGTAAACGTTCGGCGGATTTCGGACAAAAAGAAATTTGTTTTGCCGCTTGCCGTCCTTGAAGGAACCGAGAAAAAATCCGAAACTACTGCAACGATCCACGATTATGCCGTATGGCAGGTGAATTATTAGTGAAATTAATAGAAGAAAGAAAATCTGGGTGTATGAAGGAATTTTCCCATTTTGTACTGTGTCCCAAGAGCTGGGTTTATTTTTTTATTGCGTTTTATAATCTTTTGTGCACAATATAAAGTATGCTTATCTTTATTGACGACTCTGGCGATCCTGGATTCAAACTTGACAAGGGTTCGAGTCACGCGTGTCCCGTTTAAAACCCTTGAAAATTCAGCTGATTTGAGTCACCCTTG
>CAYRXD010000075.1:0-6529 GCA_964428135.1 uncultured Candidatus Saccharibacteria bacterium
TCGGAACGCAGGAGGCGTTTGGGGCTCATGTTGTATTGTATAACTCTATCGCTTGTAATCATTAAAAAAATGTACTATAATCCGCATATACTTAGTTTGACGAGGAAAAAGGTGAAAATACAGAAAGCGCTGGCGATAGAAGAAAAACAGCAAAAATCGTATTTTTGACAAACATTAATGCCTGGGTGGAGAAATTGGTAAACTCGCTACCTTGAGGTGGTAGTGCCGCAAGGCTTGGAGGTTCAAGTCCTCTCCCAGGCACCATTAAAAATTCCCCGCAAATAGCGCGGGGATTTTTTAATTTTCTTTCTGGCGGGCAGATTTTTGTGCTATCATGAGGGGAATATGATAAGATTCCTGAAACAGCATATGCTCCCTATTTCGGTGTTTATCACCGGTGCGTGCGTGTTGATGGTTGAAGTGGTTGCCGTGCGCATCCTTTCTCCTTACTACGGGAACACTATTTTTACGGTATCAAGTGTGATCAGCGTGATACTCGCGGCGCTTTCGGTCGGGTATTATGCCGGGGGAAAACTGGCAGATCGCCGCCCATCGCTCGGGTGGTTTTTCGGGATCATACTCCTCTCGGGGTTTGCGCTCCTTGTTTTGTATTTTATCGGGATGGTTGCGCTGCCGTTTTTGAGCCTCGGTCTTTCTCTTGCGCTCGGACCGCTTGTGTCGTCGCTCTTGCTGTTTTTCTTGCCGGCACTCTTGCTTGGCACCTTGTCGCCTTACGCGGTCAGGCTGCAAAGCGACCGGGTTCCTGAACAGGGGGTGGGGAGCGTTTCGGGGGCGATATTTTTTTGGTCCACAACAGGAAGTATTCTTGGTAGTTTGCTCGCCGGATTCGTGCTCATTCCTCGCTTCGGAATAGATTATATCATGATAGGTACGGGGGTCGTCCTTTTTGTTCTCGGGTCCGTACCGCTTCTGTTGCTCGGCATCCAAAAGAATCGTTTGTTCAAGTTTTCGTTCCTCGTTCTTCTTTTACTAGCGGCAACAGTATCCTTGCTTCACCAAACGCAAGCGTCGGCTGTGTATAGCAAAGACGGCGTGTATGAAAAGATCTCTATTTATGACGGCGTGCGGGGCGGGAGACCGGTGAGGTTTTTCCAACAAGACCGGAGCGGGTCGGGTGCGATGTTTCTTGACTCTGGCGACCCGACCGATCTCGTTTATGGCTACACGAAGTACTACTCGGTGTATAAGCTTTTTAAGCCTGAAGTAAATCGTGCCCTGGTTATCGGCGGCGGCGCGTATTCCATACCAAAAGCGCTTTTGGCTGAGATTCCGGATGCGATCGTTGACGTTGCGGAGATAGAGCCGTCGCTGTATGAACTGTCAAAAAAATACTTCGGCGTAAAAGACGACCCGCGGCTCCGTCCTTTTGCGGAAGACGGACGAAGCCTCCTTCGGAGCTCAAAACAAAAGTACGATCTTATCTTCAGCGATGTGTATTACTCGCTTTTCTCGATTCCTGCGCAATTCACGACGCAGGAATTTTTTACTCTTGCGAAAGAGAAACTTTCCGAGGATGGTATTTTCGTTGCCAATCTTATTGGAGATATTTCAAGGCAGAAACCGTCGCTTTTTATGTCGGAACTGAAAACATTCCGAAGCGTTTTTCCGAACAGTTACTTTTTTGCCGTGGAATCGCCGAAACAAGCCGATTCGCAGAACATTATTTTTGTCGGCTACAATAGCGGCAAAAAGCCGGACTTCGGTTCGGATGCGGTATTAAAAAACCAAAACCCGATACTCCGCTCCCTGAAGGATCACGAGATAGATGTCGGACGGTTTGAGTTATCGCCCTACGCGGTACTGACCGATAACTTTTCTCCCACCGATTATCTGACTTCTAAAGTGCTTGGTCGGAATTTCAACAAAAAGCCGGATTTCGATGGCGATGAAATGCTCGCCGTGATTGATCAGCAATTACGGTATGGTCCGCGGTATATGAGCGCTCCCGGACATGCGGAAACAGAGCGATTTTTGAGAGCAGAGATGGAAACACTCGCGGATGAAGTTCGAATACAGGCGTTTGATTATGTCGGAACGGACGGAAAAATATACCCGCTCGCGAACATCGTTGCTCGCTTTGCCCCCGAGAAAAAACGCCGAATTATTCTCGCAACACACTATGACAGTAAGCGATTTGCCGATCAAGACCGCGTGCGCAAAAACGAACCTGTGCCCGGCGCGAACGATTCCGCTTCGGGCGTGGCGGTGCTTGTGGAGCTGGCGAGGAAGTTTGCAGCCGCTCCGGCGATGGAAGCCGGTGTCGATATTGTGTTCTTTGACGGTGAAGAAGGGGACGAAGCTACCGGCGAAGATTACAGTAAATGGAATCCCATCGGCTCTGCTTATTTTGCGGAACACCTGAACGATTTTTACGGAAAAGAGAAACCCGTTTCGGGGGTTGTCTTGGATATGGTGTGTGATAAGGATTTGCGAATATACAAAGAACGATCCTCTGTTCGCGAGGCTTCCGCGCAGACAGAAACATTTTTTATGATGGCGGAGAAAACGAGCGGCGGAGCTTTTCGCGGGGAGATAAAAGAAGATATACGAGATGACCACACGCCGCTCAACCATGCGGGGATTCCGAGTTTCTTACTGATCGATTTTGAGTACCCGTATTTTCACACCACTCGCGATACGCTCGATAAATGCAGCGCTGAAAGTTTGGCGACTGTTGCCCGTGCGGTATTTGATTACGTTTCGCTTACTCGATAGTGTGAATAACTCGCTTTGCGTTTTTTGGTATACTGGAGGCATATGGAAAACATTACACCATCGTTTCCTGGCGGAAGCCAAGAAAAAAAAGTAAAAAAAGAAAAATATATTATCAGCGTCGTTGTTTTTATTCTCGCGATTCTGGTTGCGTACCTGGCGTGGTCTGTGAATAAAGCACCAGAAGCCGCGCCGGAGCAGGCGCCTGTTCTTGCGCCGATTGCAAAGGAAGCCCCGCCGATGCCGGAAACAGAGCCGAGTCTTGGCGGAGATATTTATGAGCAAACACAGAATCCGGTGAAAGACAAAATACCGGAAAGCGTCGCTCCTGTGTCGAACCCCATCGGAGGGGCTTACAAGAACCCATTTGAATAATTTTATGAGGATACAAGCTAAAATTTCTCAAAGCGCGCTGCCGTTCATCGTTGCGTGCCTTGCGTCGCTCTCTCTTATTTTTTTCGCTTCACTGGCGGCGGAAGGGCAGACAACGATACATATCCCTTCGGAACCCGGCGCAAGCGAAGAAGCCTCCGCACGCGGTATCGTATTCCCCGTGGCGGAGCTTGGAAACTGCGCGAACAAAACCGAGTGTAAAAATTATTGCAATCAGCCTGCGAACATGGAAGCCTGCATTGCTTTTGCAAAGGGTCACGGACTAATGACGGAAGCGGATGCGGCTCGCGCGGAAAAGTTTACGAAGCATGTGCAAGAAGGGAGCGGTCCGGGCGGCTGTAATTCCCCAAAATCTTGCGAGGAGTATTGCAGTAATCTGAGCAACCTCGATGAATGCACAGGCTTTGCCGAGAAGAATGGATTTAAGGACGAGCACTATGAGCAAGGGAAGAAAATCCAGGGTTTCTTAAAAAAAGGCGGCACGACTCCGGGGGGTTGCCGGACGAAGCAGGAATGCGAGGCGTACTGTGGAGACTTCAGCCACGCGAAAGAGTGTTTTGAATTCGCGCAAAAAGCCGGGATTATGCAGAAAGGCGGCAAAGGACCATCTTCGGGCGGCAGCCATGAACCCAATGCCGAACAAATGGAAAAGATCATGATGCTTTCGCAAAGCGGCGAAACGCCCGGTCAATGCAATAGTAAAGATGCCTGCGAGAAATACTGCTCCGATGCAAGCCATCGTGAAGAGTGCTTGGACTTCGGTGTGAAGATTGGATTCATACATCCGGACGAAGCGGCAAAAATAAAACAAATGGGGGGCAAGGGTCCGGGCGGCTGCGATTCTCAGAAGTCGTGCCAGGAATACTGCAACGACCAGAGCCATCACGAGGAATGTTTCAAGTTCGCCGAAGAACACGGATTCATGAGCAAAGAAGAAGCCGTACAGGCGAAAGAGGGGTGGATGCGCGCACGGCAAGGTTTTGAGAACGCACCGCCGGAAGCGCGCGAATGTTTGAAAACTACCCTTGGCGGAAACATCATCGATGATATTCAGTCTGGGAAACTTGTTCCCGGTCCCGATATAGCAAACCAGGTGCGCGGATGTTTTGAGAAGTTCGGCGGAAATGCACACCCGGAAGCGGCGATGAAAAACCTTCCTCCCGAGATCACTTCTTGTCTGAAAGAAAAGTTCGGTGATACTTTTGAAAAGATTCGGACCGGTGCGGCACCGATGACGCCTGAAACGGCGGACTCATTCCGCGTCTGTTTCCAGAGCATGCATTTGGAAGAAAGTTTTATGCATAAAGACCCGGTAGAAGGTCAGAGAGGCTCCGGCGCAAACTTGCCTCCGCAGGGCATTGGAGACATGCTCCGTTCCGCTCCGCCTGAGATCGTCGCTTGTGTCAAAGAAAAATTTCCGGAAGGACTCCCTTCTGTACAGGCGGGCAATGCCGGACTTGGAATGGACATAAAAGAAAAAATACGCGGATGTTTTGAAAATTTCCGCCCCATGCACCAGGGAGCAAAACCGATGCCGGAGCCGCGCGGAGGAGGAATGAACGGCGGTGTGCCGCAGAGCCTTCAAGATATGGTTCGTTCGGCGCCGCCCGCGGTCGCCGAGTGCATCAAAGCTCATGCCCCTGAATGGAATAGTACGGAATCGGGGGTTCCTCAGGATATAAAAGAGAAAATAAGGAAATGCTTTGAAGTATCAGGCGGTCAGAATACCGGCGAACCTCAGTACTGGACGGAAGAAAACATGCGAAACGCACAGCCTGCGCCCAATACGCGAATAATACCGCCGCCATCGGCGGGGCAGGCAAGCTTTATGAATATGCCGCCGGAAGTCGTGAAATGTTTACAGGAATCGCTTGGCGCGGAAGGTCTGGCAAAACTGCAGTCCGCTCCCGCTTCTCCGGAGCTTGTCGGTATGGTCAAAACCTGCATTGAAAAAACAATGCAGATGCGAATGGAGCAGAACGGGACAGCGGGGGGAGAATTTCCGCCACCGCCGCCAAGCGGAGACAGTATGAACACCGGTTACCCGTCAAAAGAAGTTCCTCCTCCGGGAGACTATACGGAGCCGACAACCACTCAGCCCATTACCTTCCTTGAAAAATTCGTCGCCGCGGCGCTCATGCCGTTACGCTGGATACTGGGGAAATAACTTAGAACTTACGCAAACGGCGATCTTCCTGTTTTTCTCCCGAACGACTCGGGAAGCAGTACTGATTCGTACGGCTTCTCCGAGATCGTTCGGGCGGAAAAACAGGAATCTCATCCGCCTGCATAAGCCCTATAGCTATCGTAAGCTGCACAAATCCCCCCGAAAGGTATTTCGGGGGGATTTGTGTTTCAGTTGTTTTTTTGGGAAAAACCTGGTATAAATGTGAAAGTACCTCATCCGGTACGTTCATGGAGGCATTGGTGTAACGGTAACACGACAGTTTGTGGAACTGTCATCGAGGGTTCAACTCCCTCATGCCTCCCATATACAAAAAACCGCTTCGGCGGGTTTTTTGTATATGGGAGGCATAGCAAGCAAACTGCTTTGCTTGCGTGTGGGAGTTGAAAGCCGGAGACATATTTTTCGGCTCGCAAGCAGAAAAATAGTCGAGGCGGGGTCGCGAAAAATTTTTATCGCAATAAAAATTTATTTGTTACCAACTCCCTCATGCCTCCCCAATTCGACAGAAATCCGCCGTACGGCGGATTTCTGTTCATAGAGAATTCACTGTATGTTGTGAGAATAATAATGGTCGCCTGCGCAACCATTATTATTCATAAAGTACCTTACGTTATGAACAACGAGAATAATAAACGTTCTTCGCGCACTATGGCGCGTTATGAACCGGCACGATTCGTTTCTCCCATGCGCGAGATGATGGATCGGCTGGGAGACAGATTGCTAAGCGATGATTTTATCATGCCGCGCATGCCATTTGCTTTTGATAGCGACATGATGCGCGGAGTAAAGTTTCCCAAAGTTGATATTTCTGAAAATGAAAAAGAGATTGTAGTGACCGCCAATATCCCGGGGCTCGGTTCCGAGAACATTCAAATAGATGTCGACGACGATTCGGTCTCGCTTTCCGGCTCAATCGAAAAGGAGAAGAAAGAGGGGAAAGAAGGGGAAACTTTCTACCGATATGAACGGGAGTATGGAGAGTTCCGGAGAGAGTTTGCTCTTCCGTCGCGGGTGAATAAAGATGGTGTGAGCGCCATAACGAAGAATGGCGTACTGACGATCACTCTTCCAAAAGTAGAATCAGACACGAAAAAACGAGTTTCTGTGAAGGAGGAGTAACAGCCTCTTCCAAAAAATACCGCCCCAAATCGGGGCGGTATTAGTCTTTTCCAGTCAAGATATGAGCCCCAAATTGTCATTTCGTAAAGCGGGCGA
>CAYRXD010000076.1:0-6461 GCA_964428135.1 uncultured Candidatus Saccharibacteria bacterium
TGTGCGTCCAGGTTTTGGTGACGGGACCGGGGTTTAGTCCTGTGGTGATGGAGGTCGAGGTGGCAACGAGCGCCGGGGTGGAGGTGGAGATAGCTCCGGAACCTGCGGAAGCGAGGACGATCTGTGTCGCCGCGTGGGGGTTGGCGTAGTTCGTGCCCGCATACGTGTAGCTTCCCGCCGGAGTAGAGGAAGTGATATTACCGAGGGAGTCGTAGGTGAAGATGTGGCGGTAATTCGGAGTGGTGGTGGCGTTCGTGGTGGAAGCGGTCAAAAGCCGCGAAAGGTTGTCGTACGTGAAGTCGAGCGTTTTCTTGGCGGCGGTGTCGGAGGCGTCGAGAATGCGGGTGATATTCGAGACGGGGTCGTACGTATAGGCGAGGTCCTGGGCGCGCTTGGTATTCGGCTGTGTGGTCACTCTGCCGCTCATGCGGTAGAGTGCGGCGGCATTGTAGGTGTTGGTCGTCGTGGCGCCGTTCGCATAGGAGACGAGTGTCGGCTGTCCCGCGGGCGAGTAGTCGAAGTTCGAGACGATGTTTGCGAATGAGCCGCCGTTTTCTTTCTTTTCCACTTTGTCGAGGGTTGGATACATAATGGGGTGTGGATAAGTATTGTTCTTTGGCTTGACTTTTTTAGAAAATCGACTACACTTTAAAGTATTATGGCTTCGGCCTCCGAGGACACCTCCGCATTTCTGCGGAGGTGTCCGATTATATGAGGAAGCCTCAGAGTAAGTTTTTCCATACCATTTTAAGGGTCTCAAATTGTTCTTCCTCTAAAATATCAACTTTACGCAGTAGTCTTTTACCGCTTACCACTCTTGTTTGTGTGAGTTTTACCCAAACCGTCCTTTCTTTTGTTTTAATTTTATGATGAAATTTGTCATCCTTTCGTTTTGTCGTAAGAGGCAAAACAACCATGGTGTCTTTGTTGTAAACTTTCATAATAATAGCGGGGCGTTCAAAATTTTCATTTTTTCCGTCAATCTCAACCCCTATATTTACGCCGAGTGAACACCACCATACCTCTCGGGGGTGGACATACTTAGTAATCGGCGCGCGTTCAATTTCCTTTTTAATTTTGTTCCACTGATCGAAATCTTTTTCCATGTCCCCCATTATACCAAAAGCGGTTTGAGGAATCTAATTTTTTACGGTGATGCGGAAAAGTTTTTGTTGTGGAATTTTTTGGCAATCAATTTCTGACAGTAGGAATCAAGTTTGATGTTTGGGCTGATTGCGAGAATGTCATATAAGAATTCTGTGATGGTTTCTTTCTTGTAATGATTCAAGTTTATGTGGGTATAATCTGCAGTTCCATCGTCTTTCGTGAAGTATATCGTGAGTTGGTACCCGAAACCCCAGCCGAAACCGGCATACAGGGGATCGCGGTAAATTTCTTTGATGTCGCGAATGAAGAATGTGCGGTGGTGGTAACCGAAGTTCACGTTTTTCATTTTTTTGTCGGGGGTGGTGCGGATGTAAGTACCTTTTGCTAGTAAAAAACCTCCACATACTATTATGCCAACAAAAGGTAAAATGCCTATTAGTAAAGTTTTGACAGCAACCCCATTTGAAACTTTTATCAGAAGAAGAATAACTATTATAATAGAAAAGATAACTAAATATTGTTGCCACCATGCCCTGTATATTTTCCCTTCCATATCAGTTCTTTTTCTGATTACTGGTAATTCCGATTTGCAGTGAATGTATGATATTTGTCAAAGCAACGGAAATCGCATTCAGTGAAACTTGAATACTTTCAAGCAGGGCTTGCTGCTGGGTATGCGCGCCCGTGTAGAATGCTTGGGTTCCGACATTGGGGAGGCGCCCGGAAACTTGGGTCGCGGTTTTCCCGATTCCGGCGGTGCCGAGGGTGATGCCGGTGTCAACAATTGCTTTTGGGATATTGTATTGTCCGGTTTGACTTTTGCTTTCAAGTAATGTCAATGTTCCTTGCGCCCCAGATCCAACAAACGGATTAAATGCAACAGCAACCCCTACGGCAAGTCCCTCCATTCCCTTCGTCCCATACCTCTTAACCGTCTCGCCAAACCCGCCTTGCGGCACAAACACGCTCGGTGCAAACCCGCGCTCATTCACATTGTTTACCACATCGCCGACATACTCGCTGGTAACTCCGCTGATAAACCCGAGCCCCGCGCCGATAGCCAGTTGATAATAATTCCCTTCCGAGTCTTTGTACTTTAGCGGATTGTTGATCGCGTACGAATATGAATTGAGGTTTTGAGGATTGGCGAGGTAATTCGCAAAAGAGCCTCCGGTGAGTTTTTCAATTTGTTGTTCATTTCCTGTGGCGAGAAAACTCGGATCTTCACTCAAAAACCGCCCCTGCACCGAATCGTAATACCGTGCCTGCATGTAATGAAGCCCGGATGAAGGGTCGTATTCGGTGCCGGCGAATTTTCTTTTTTCGCCGTTGTAGTCTCCCGCCTTGCTGTCAAGCCTCGCCTGTCCGTAAGGATAGTAGTCAATCGTCTCGGCGATGTTGCCCGCACTGTCGGTAATGACGTTGCTTCCGCTGAGATTATCGGTATGCACATACCGGGTGATGGTCGCGGTCGGTCCTTTCTCTACGGTCGCGATGAGTGTTCCGTTTGCGAAGATGTGTTTCGTCGTTGTCGCACCGGCTGTATTGTAGAGGGTATTGGGGAAATATGTCGCGGTTCCGTTTTCGGTGAGTTTGGTGCGATTGCCCTGGTAGTCATAGGCGTAGAGTGTGGCGGTGTTCGTCCCGGGTGCGCCGACAAGCTTGATGTCGTCGTAGTAGACGGTGGTTGTGGCGTGCAGATGAGACACGGTGTCCGATGCGAGCGCTTCTGTTTTTTCCACATCGGCGGTCGGGTCAATCGGCGGGTATATCCAGACGAAACTTTCGTCAGTGAACGGGGTGATAGCGAGAATGCCGAGGGGGGCTTCCGGTTCTGTGTTTGTGTGATGGAGGAAAAGGTAAACGGGGATGATGTTTTCTTGCGGAGCGGGAGTTTCCGCTGTTTGGGCGGAGGAAAATTGCGGGGCAAGAAAGAAGAGGATGAGAAATGAGGTGAGGAGTTTTTTAGGCATGATGGTTACTTTACTTTTTCCGTAATAAGCCGCGCCTCAAGAATTTCATGCGTATTTGGAAGATAAAGGAATTCGTAGGTGTTGCCTTGCATGATGTGGCGAGGGGGGAAATACCAAGCGGAAAATGAATTGTCGGGTGTTCCAGCATACTTATCAAGCGTAATATATTCTGTAATTAATCCTTTCCCTTGACTGGTTGTGGCAACAAAACCAACCCTGGTTAGTGGTGCTTCGTCTTTCATCACCAACAAGACATCTTTAAGAAACGGCGGTGTCATGATGATAAAGAAAACCACAGCCAAAGCCACAGCACCTACACGAAGGATTCCATCTACCACCTCCTTCCCGTAACGCTTATATACCCAAGATGCATCATACGGATAATCTATCTTTTTTGTGAAGGCGAATCTGAAAGCAATCCAAAGAAGAGCGAGCGGCGCAGCTATACGCCACATACTAATCCCCACCAACCTTCCCACCCACTCCGGTTCAACCGCCGAGATGATTAAAAATGGTCCAAAAAGAACTGTAGCCGCCCCATACCACCCTGGATTTTTAGGTAAATATATCCGCATATTATTTTCTGAAAGAACTAATTTGCTGAGAAAGCCGTTCGACCATAGTTCGAATTTGCGCAAGCTGATTTGAGAGCGATTGCATGACCGCCTGATTACTGAAAGTGCCTGATGTTACCGCTTGAGGGACAGCCCCCACAAATTGCGATGTAAGAATTTTACTTCCGGTCTGTGCACTAAAGTTTCCTATCGTTCCATTGCTCAGTTTTGTGGCTATTTGATTTGTGACAGATTGGAAACTGTTGCGCCCGACGGTAACTCCGGCAAGCTGGGGGACTGCAAATTTTCCGAAGAATGCACCTCCTGCTGTTTGAGTTACCAAAGATGATGGGTGGAATTTTGTATCATTTCCACTGGCAACTTTTAATCCTTGTGTGGCAAACTCCTCAACTCCACTTGTTATAGCACCTGTAGAAACTGCTCCAGCACCAGGTGTAAGCAACGCCGCCGTCCCTGCCGCACCGCCAACCGCCGCACCGGCGTAGTTCTCCCACTGAAAAGGATTTCCAGCCGTGTAGTCTTCAATTCCTTGGGCGGCGACATTCACGAGAGCGCCGATGGCAAAAAGAGCGGGAACGCCAAATTCTCCTTGTTTATCGGTGTACTTCAGCGGATTATTATTCGCGTAGCTGTAACTATTCGCGAATTGCGGATTTTCGAGGACTTGGCTGGTTCTCTTATCAGTACCGAGATTTACGAACACCGGATCCTGCGATATGAACTGCCCCTGCGCGGAATTGTAATACCGTGCCTGCATGTAATGAAGCCCGGATGAAGCGTCGTATTCCGTCCCCGCAAACTTCCTCTTCTCTCCCCCGTATCCCCCAACCTTCGCGTCAACCTTCGCCTGTCCGTACGGATAGTAGTCGAGCGTCTCGGCGATGTTGCCCGCACTGTCGGTAATGACGTTGCTTCCGCTGAGATTATCGGTATGCACATACCGGGTGATGGTCGCGGTCGGTCCTTTCTCTACGGTCGCGATGAGTGTTCCGTTTGCGAAGATGTGTTTCGTCGTTGTCGCACCGGCTGTATTGTAGAGGGTATTGGGGAAATATGTCGCGGTTCCGTTTTCGGTGAGTTTGGTGCGATTGCCCTGGTAGTCATAGGCGTAGAGTGTGGCGGTGTTCGTCCCGGGTGCGCCGACAAGCTTGATGTCGTCGTAGTAGACGGTGGTCGCCGTTTCGCTCTCGACGGCGAAGCCTTTGATCGTGGTGGTAGCGGCGTGCATGTCTCCGAGGGGGATGGTCGCAACCGCCCAGGCGTTTGCGGGGATGCCTCCGGAGATGTAGTTTCCGATCTGTACGGCGGGGAGAAGGGCGCTGCCGTTTTGGTCGAGGAAGTAGGCGTAGAGGTTCTGCCCTCCGGCGGATCCTCCGTGGACGGCGAGGGAGAGGGTGAAGTAATTTGAGGTGGTGGTGCCCGCTGAATTATCGAGAGCGAAGCCCGCCCAGGCGCTGTTGTAGACGGACTTGAGTGCGTAGGAACCGCTGTGGATTTGTTCAGTGCTTTGGACGGTGATGGTCGAGTTCCACGAGCCGTTCGTCCAGCCGGAGGCGATGCTGTCGGAGTAGAGAGATTTGGCGGTTTCGGGAGTGCCGGAAGCGAATTGTGTTTCCGCGAGGCGGTTCTGATAATCCCACACATACGTGGTGCTCGCACTGCTTGTGAGATTGCCGTTTTGATCGTAGGCGAGAGTGGTGGTTGCGGTGGTGGTGCTTCCTGCGCCTACGGAGACGAAGGGTTTGAATGCGGCGGCGGACATGCTCCAGTCTCGCCAGGCGGCACCGGCGTAGGTGTCGGTGAAGGTGCCGGGGGTGGCGGCTATGCCGTAGCTTGCGGCGGCGAGAGTTGAGGTGACGCGGTCTTTGAAGATTGAGGTTTTGCTTGTGGTCGCGTCGGTGGTGAAGTAGCGGGAAAGCGTTGCGACGACGAGGTCGTTTGCGTTCGGCGCGTTTACGGTGACGGACGGATTGACGAAGTCGTCGCTCGTGCCGGTTGATGTGCTTGCGGTATCAAGGGGCGAGGTTTGATTGATGCCAGTGAAGGTTGCGGCGGCGAGTTTGATGGCGTCGGTGGTGCCGGTGACGGTGACGGACATGGTTTTCGCGCCCGTGGTGGTGGCGACGAGGTACCAGATCTCGCTTTGCATTCCCCCGCTTCTCGTGCTCGTGGCTTTGGCGAGGGCGCCGCCGTTCCAGGACGCCGAAGTGACGGTGCCCGTTCCTCCGGTATCCTGCCAGATGTCGGCGGTAAGGACGATGAGGGGATTTGTGCCGGAGACGGTGTGCGTCCAGGTTTTGGTGACGGGACCGGGGTTTAGTCCTGTGGTGATGGAGGTTGATGTGGCAACGAGCGCCGGTGTGGAAGTGGAGGTGACTCCCGAACCTGCGGAAGCCATGACGATCTCTGTTGCGGCGTGGGGGTTGGCGTAGCCGGTATTTGCGTAGGTGTAATCCCCCACATCGGATTTGTTGGTGAGATTGCCGAGGTTATCGTAGGCGTAGGTCTGGAGCCAGTTTGAGACCGCGTCGGTACTGCTTGCTCTCGTGAGGCGATAGAGGCTGTCGTAAGCGTACGTGTAATTCCCCGCGCCGTTTCCTCCGGAAGCGTCGCTGATTTGGGTGATGTTTCCGTTTGCGTCATAAGTGTAGTTTAGGTCTTGCAGGACAGTGGCGGGAGCACGCATGGTGAAGGAGGCGGTGGTGGTGGAATAGTCCAGCGCTATGTCGTACTGATCCCAGAATTTGATGCGCCAGGAGTAGGCGGTGCCGTCGATGGGGAAGGTGGTGGTGGCGTAGATGTTCGG
>CAYRXD010000077.1:0-6378 GCA_964428135.1 uncultured Candidatus Saccharibacteria bacterium
TGAAAATATCACACGCATGGCTTCAAACGTATTTCAACGAACCGCTTCCGACGGCAGAGGGGCTTGCGGAGCTTGTTACCTTTCATGCTTTCGAGGTGGAGGGGATTGAAAAGGTTGATGGCGATTCCGTCATTGATATTTCCGTGCTTCCGAATCGGGCGCATGATTGCCTTTCCTATGAAGGCATGGCGCGGGAGATTGGGGTGCTCGCGGGGCTTGAAATGAAACCCCGAGAGCTTAAAGACGTTCCCGAAAGCGATACGCGCGGCTTGAGTATTTTTGTAGAAGACAGTGCGCTCTGTTCGCGCTATATGGGGCGGGCGGTGGAGGGGATAGAAATAAAGCCTTCGCCCGAATGGCTGAAAACCCGCCTTGCTTCCATCGGGCAGCGCTCCATCAATAATGTCGTTGATATTATGAACTTCGTGATGTTTGAGACCGGACAGCCGCTTCATGCTTTCGATGCCGACAAGCTCAGTACAGGAGAGATTTTTGTTCGGAAAGCAAAGACGGGAGAAAAAATCGCCACCCTCGACGGAAAAGATATTGCGCTCGATGAGAATGTGCTGGTTATCGCCGATAAGACCGAACCGCTTGCGATTGCGGGTATCAAGGGCGGGAGAAAAGCCGAAGTGGCGAATGAAACAAAAAATATAGTGATTGAATCGGCAAACTTCGCGCCGGGAAATATCCGAAAGACATCGCGGAAAATCGGTATTCGTACTGATGCATCCGCGCGGTATGAAAATAAAATCACTCCGGAGAAAACTGTGGAAGCGATGAAATATGTCGTGTCGCTCCTCTCGGAGTACGCGACAGGTACAAATTTCAAAACGGGAAAAACACAAGACGTTTACCCGAATCCGCAACAGCCATTCACGGTTAGCGTTTCGGTGCAAGAAGTGAACGCACTGCTCGGTACAAGTTTTTCGGGAAAAGAGATTGAAAACATTTTGAAAAAATTGCGGTTTGAATTTTCCCTGCATGAAAATCGTTTTTCCGTAATCGCCCCCGCCGAACGGCTCGACCTTCGCATAAAAGAAGACCTCATTGAAGAAATCGGCCGCGTGTATGCATATGAAAAAATCGCGCCCGTACAACCGACACTCGGAGGTTTTACGCCTGCCGTCAATAAAACTTTTTATTACGCCGACAGAATCCGCCGTATTTTGGCGGAGGAAGGATTTTCGGAAGTTTCCACCTATGCCTTCACGGACTCCGGCGATATTGAAATGGAAAATCCGATTGCGAGCGACAAAAAATTCTTGCGGCGCGACCTCGCGGACAATATGGCAAAAGCGCTTGACTTGAACGGCAAGAACGCCGCACTTCTCGGGCTTGATGTCGTGAAAATTTTTGAAATCGGAAAGGTGTTTGAAAAGGAGAGAGAATACTTGTCGCTTTGCCTCGGCTCTCTCAAGAAAAATGTTTTGCCGGAAATTGAGCAAAAACTTTCGGAAAAGCTCGGTGTTTCCGTGCGCGGGCAAGCAAAAGGAGAAATTCTTATGATTGATTTCGACGCACTGCTTTCACAACTTCCGGAACCCGCACAATATGAATTTCCTCCGAAAATGGAAGACGGCAAAAAATACAAAAGAATATCTCCGTACCCCTTCGTTCTTCGTGATGTCGCCGTTTTTGTTCCGGATGGCGCGGGAGAAAATGAAGTGCGGAGGATTATTCTCGCGGAGTCGGGAGAACTTCTTGTGCAGACAAAACTTTTCGATGTCTTCCAAAAAACTTTTGAGGATGGCGCCAAAAAAACCTCTTACGCTTTCCGCCTCGTTTTTCAATCCCAAGAAAAGACGCTCTCGGACGAAGAGGTGAATAGAATAATGGAGAACGTTACACTCAAACTTAACGGAAATGAAGGATGGAGGGTACGGTAAAATGAGACTGTGGAAAACTTCCTTGCGTATCTTGTGTGCGAGTGGTGTATAATGAAGCTATGTTTGATGTATCAAATCTTATTTTGGATACTCGCGATGATATTGAAGATCCGGAAGAACTTTCTCGCGCGGAACTTGCCGAGCGCCAGCTTGCGGAGATATTAGGCGAAGACAATCGGCGCTACGCCGAAAATGCTCTTGGACGTGAAGCTCGAGTAGGCGACCTGATTGTCCACTATGCTCAAAATGGCGGACCGGAAAATTTTGCCGAGAGGCACGGAAGACAAACGTGCATCGTAAGAATAGACTGCGAGTAGAGTTTCTTTTGGTTGCGGACAACTAACGCCCGCGGCATGTTTTTTGTGTTTTGCCAGGCAAAAACTCTTTGATTTTCTCTCGCCCTCGGTATATTATTCGTTACATGAATACCAAAAGAAATCCGGTCATTCTCATTACCTCTTTTTTGAAAGACATGCCTCACGAGGGAGATGTTGAACACTTGTGTGTCAAACATCCGTATGTTGAGAACCTTCAGTCTTGCGGTGCTACGGTGCTTATTGTTCCTCTTGGAACGAAAGCGGGCGATCTGGAGTATCTTACTGAAATGGCAGATGGGCTCTTGATCCCCGGAGGGAAAGATATTCACCCAATGCATTATGGGGCGGAAGATATCCATGAAAAGTCCGGTCCGTTTGCACACTACCGAGATGAAATGGAGATTGCTCTCGGGAAGTTTTTTGTTGCGCGCGGCAAACCGGTCTTCGGCATTTGCCGCGGAGCGCAAATTTTGAACGTGGCTCTTGGCGGTACGCTCTATCAGGACATTTCGAGTGAAACCGGTACTGTGATACATCATGACAGACCGCACCTTTCAAAGATCGAACGGTATGAACAGGATATTCATGAAGTAAATTTTTTGCCGAATACCGCGCTTCAGTCTTTTTTTGGATGTGAAAAGATTATTACCAACAGCGTTCATCATCAGGCGGTGAAAAACGCCGCCCCCGGTCTGTGTGTGAGTGCCATCAGTGAGGATGGTATCGTGGAAGGCATAGAATCAGCGGATATGGGCGAGAAATGGATTCTTGGCATACAGTGGCATCCTGAAGTAAATGTAAGAACACATCCGGAACAGGCGGTCTTGTTTGAAAAGTTCGTAGAGGCGGCGCGAGAGCGGGCGAAACAGCATTCCGTTTAAGATATGCCCGTTGTTGACTTTTTTATGGAAAGTTGCGATAATAAACGGTATTAGTACTTATCAGTAATTTACTCAAAGAATATGCAAACGAAAAGTATTTTCTCAGTTTTTCGTATCGGACTCGTTGTTTTGGTTACTGCTACAGCTCTGGTTGCCGGTGTAGCAGAAGCGGATCATTCGTGGGGAGGGTATCACTTCGCGCGAATGGCAAATCCGCTCACATTGAAGCTTGGCGATAATGTTTCGACCGCGTGGGACAGTTATCTTGGTACCGCGTCAGCAGACTGGAGTTTGTCGCCGGTGTTGGACGCAGCTGTTGTTTCAGGGAAGACGAACTCTAAAAATTGCCGCGCCGTTCTTGGACGGGTTGAGGTGTGTAACAGCAAATACGGCAATAACGGCTGGCTCGGTATCGCCTCTGTTTGGGTGAGCGGCGGTCATATTACTCAAGGGACGGTGAAGCTGAATGATACATATTTCAATACGGCGACCTATAATACGCCGGCATGGAGGAATCTCGTTATGTGCCAAGAAATCGGGCACACGTTCGGGCTCGATCACCAGGACGAGATATTTAATAACCCGAATCTCGGCACGTGCATGGATTACACGAATGATCCAAGCGGCACGCTTTATGGACAGCTTGGAAACGAACATCCGAACTTACATGATTACGAAGAGCTCGAAGCGATCTACGCGCATCTCGACACGATCAATACCGCAAGCCAGGGGATTTCGTCATCGCAAGGCAGCGACCTGAATATGGATGATCCGCGAGAGTGGGGCGAAGTCGTCCGGGTATCCAAAGACGGACAGCGCACGGTTCATGAGCGCAATTTGGGAAAAGGAGAGAAAGTATTTACTTTTGTGATTTGGGCGGAGTAACGCGAAGAATGCAAGAAAAATATAAAAAGAGCCCGCTTGTACGGGCTCTTTTTATATTGAGCGTGTTTTACTGAAGAGCTGCTCGAAAAGTCCGACACCAAGGCAGAGCCATACGAAACCAGCGAGATACCCTGCGAGTACATCGGTCGGATAATGTACCCCGAGATAGAGTCGCGAGAATCCAATCCCAAGCGCGAGTAAGAGCCAGAGAATAAAAAGAAGGCTCCGCGTCTTTCGCGTGCGTGCGGCGCTTGCCGCAAGGTACGCGATCAGTCCATAAAAAGCGACAGCAAGCAGCGCATGTCCGCTCGGGAAAGAAAAAGAATTTTCAACAACGAGCGGCTCAAACAATGTCGGGCGAGGGCGGTGTATCAAAAATTTGAAAAGGAAAAGAAATACTGCCCCCCCGAAAATTGTTCCGAGAAAAAGCAAGAAGTATCCGAACTCTTTTTTTATAAAAAGTATAATGGCAAGCAGTACGGTCGCCGGAAGAATGAATTTTGCTTCCCCAAGAAACGTAAAAGCAAGGAATATATTCGTGAGCAGAGGGTCTCGTAAGGTGAAAAGGAAAGTCAGAACAGTAGTATCAACTGCGCTGAACATGCCGAAAAAATTCACTGCAATAGTAAGACCGATAAGCAAAAAGAACGCAATGAGCGCTCCGATGAAAAGACGCGAAAACGATATGTTTATCAGGGGCATGAGTTTTACTTACTCTTTTATGATAACATGGTTTTTCCTTTTTGTCGGCTGAAAAAAATTTGCAAAAATCTTTAAAAAACATATAATCTGAGTACTTATGGGAAAAACCAGGTTTTATGCGGTACTTCTGATCCTCTTTGGGCTCGCGCTCGGGTACTTTGACTTCGCTTCCGAAGCGAAGCATTTTGCCGTGCTTGATAAGCTTCATATTACCCCCCGCGAGTCTCTTCAGAAATATGGCTTGAAGCTCGGACTCGATCTTCAGGGCGGTACCCATCTTGTGTATAAAGCGGATATGTCGCAGCTCGCCTCAAGTACCGTTGCGGATGCAAAAAGCGTGAGCGATTCCATGGAGGCGCTCCGCGATGTCATTGATCGCCGCGTCAACCTTTTCGGCGTAGCGGAACCGCTTGTGCAGGTAGAACAGGGGAGTTTCCTCGCTTCCGGAGAGCAGCAAGAACGTTTGATTGTTGAGCTTCCGGGGCTTACGGATGTAAACAAAGCGGTACAGATGATCGGCGCTACTCCGGTGCTTGAGTTCCGGCTTGAACGCCCGGCGGAGGAGCGCGATGCCATAATCAAAGCTCAGGAAGAATACCGGAAGCTCGCTGAAGAAGCGAAGAATGCGGGAAACCCGGCACCGGAACCAACGAACCCGCTCCTTTTTGAAGAACTGTATAATCCAACGGAGTTAACGGGGCGATACTTAACAAAAGCGGAACTCCAATTCGACAGCTCCGCAGGAGGGCTTGGCGACCCTCGTGTCGGCATTACGTTCAACGCCGAAGGGAAAGACCTTTTTGCAAAGATTACGCGGGAGAATGTAGGGAAACAGCTTGCAATTTATCTCGATGGCGCTCCGATTTCTGCGCCGACCATTCGGGAGGAAATATCAAGCGGCAGCGCTGAAATTTCCGGATCTTTTACGCTAGAAGAAGCCAAACAACTGGTCGGACGCTTGAATTCGGGCGCGCTTCCTGTCCCTATCGAGCTTTTGTCCGCGCAGTCCATTGGTGCAACTCTCGGACAGGAAGCTTACGCTTCGACTGTGCGCGCGGGAATCATCGGCTTCCTTATCGTCGCGTGTTTCATGATTCTCTGGTATCGCTTGCCGGGATTCCTTGCGGCTATCTCCCTGTCGATGTATGCCGCGTTGATGATCGCTATTTTTAAACTCTTGCCGGTGACGATGACTGCCGCGGGTATCGCCGGGTTCATTTTGACTATCGGTATGGCGGTGGATGCGAACATTCTCATCTTTGAACGTATGAAAGAAGAAGTGAGGCGAGGGCGCGCGCTTCACGATGCTATTCTCGAAGGGTTCGCGCGTGCATGGACTTCTATCCGCGACAGCAACCTTTCTTCGATCATCAGCGCCGTCATTCTTTTTTGGTTCGGAACATCAATGGTAAAAGGGTTTGCGCTCGTGCTTGGCATCGGCGTTACGGTAAGCATGTTCACGGCTTTGACCTTCACTCGTACGCTCCTTTTGGCGCTTGGTGCGGCAGGGGAGAGTAAATTTGTGAAGTTTTTATTCGGAAGCGGAATAAAATAGGAATAAGAGGATCATCTTTATGTTTATAATAAAATACAAAAACATATTTCTCGCCATTTCAGCTCTCCTTGTTGCCGGATCTCTTTTTGCTGTCTTTTTCTTTGGAATTCGATTCGGTATTGAGTTTACGGGAGGTCGTCTTTTAGAGG
>CAYRXD010000078.1:0-705 GCA_964428135.1 uncultured Candidatus Saccharibacteria bacterium
ATGGAAAAATTCCGGAGCTGTATTATTCCCACACCGTCAAACCGAATGAAAATGTCCCCCTCGGCTGGGCGGAGAGTTTGTTCGTCGTAGCCGCGTATGAAGTTGAAAGATTATTGGATAAAAAAATGCCATAATGCTCGATATAGAAACAAAAATGGATTTGAAAACAAAAATATTCTTGGACAGCGGGGATCCCGCTGAGACAAAAGAAGCGTTGCGCGTTCTCGGCTTTCTCGACGGGCAAACCACGAATCCGTCGCTCGTGGCGAAAAATCCGGAGATTCAAAAGTATGCCGCGAGCGGGAAAAAATTGACGGACAAAGAGATATACGAGCGATACCGTGAAATTGTCGGCGAAATCTCGCGCTTCATTCCCGATGGATCCGTATCCATCGAGGTGTACGCCGACCAAACGACTTCGGCGGAAAAAATGTTCGCGCAGGGAAAGGAAATGTTCGGCTGGATTCCGAACGCGCACGTGAAATACCCGATTCTTTCGGCGGGGCTTGCCGCCGCGGAGATGTCCGTTAAGCGCGGAATGCGGGTAAACATGAAGCTTCGTTTCAATGAAAAACAGGCGGCGGGGGTGGATGGGGGCACGCTGGCCCGGGCCCGGGACTTCCTGCGGCGGCCGGGGATCAGCGTGGTGCCGGATGCGCGGGCCGCCGCCGCGGCCGGCCGGCCCCACGCGATGCACGACCCCAC
>CAYRXD010000078.1:715-6274 GCA_964428135.1 uncultured Candidatus Saccharibacteria bacterium
TAAACATGACGCTTTGTTTCAATGAAGAACAGGCGGCGGCGGTGTATGCGGCGACGCGCGGCGCGAAAGCGGGCGATGTGTTCGTGTCGCCGTTCGTGGGCAGGCTTGACGACCGCGGAGAGAACGGCATGGCGCTCATCGAAAACATTTTGAAAATGTACAAGGCGGGAGACGGGCATGCGCAAGTCCTTTCGGCGAGCGTCCGGTCAATGGATCATTTTCTGTATTCGCTCGCGCTCGGCGCGGACATTGTTACCGCTCCGCTCAAAATACTTTCCGAATGGGCGAAAAACGGAAAGCCCGTTCCCGGAAAAGAATTCGCTTATGATTCGTCCGCTTTCAAGACCATTCCGTACACCGGAGTTGATTTGAATCGCAAATGGACGGAGTACGATATACGGCATGAATTGACGGACAAAGGAATCGAGCGATTTGCGTCGGACTGGAATACCCTCATTCAAAAATAAAATAATGAATGCCAAAGAAAAGATGAAAAACGGAATATTACCCGCGAATTTCGCCACGGCATTCAAACCCGCCGATATTCGCGGCGTTTATCCCGATGAGATGAACGAAGAAGTCGCTTATCGAACGGCGAGAGCATTTGTTTCGCTTTATAGCTTGCGGGAGATATTCGCGGGGCGGGACATGCGCCTTTCTTCGCCCGCAATTGGCGAGGCATTCATTCGCGGCGCGAGAGACCAGGGCGCGAATGTCATTGACATCGGACTGATAGATACTCCGGCGGCGTATTTCTTTTCCGGGCAGTACGATTCTTACGGCGTGATGATTACGGCATCGCATAATCCGAAAGAATTTAACGGATTGAAGCTTGTGAAAAGCGGAGCCGTACCGCTCACGGAAACGGACGGGCTCGACAAAATCAAATCGCTTGTCGTTCAAAATGCCTTTTCGGAACCCGCCAAAACAGGAACGCTCAAAAAGAAAGCGATATCAAACGAATATAAAAAATATCTGCAGTCGCTTGTTTTGATCCCCCGAAAAAGAAGAATGAAAGTTGTCATTGACGCGGGAAACGGCATGGCGACGCTTCTTGCGCCGATCATCTGCGGCGGTTTTCCTGTAGAAGTATTTCCGCTCTTTTTCGAGCTTGACGGCAGTTTCCCGAATCGCGGTTCCGATCCGACCGTCGCGAAAAATCAAAAGGCGATACAAGCGGAAATAAAAAAAGTGCGCCCCGATTTCGGCGTCGCCTTCGACGGGGATGTTGACCGCGCGGCTTTTTTTGACGAACGGGGAAAGGCGGTAAACAGCTCTTTCGTCGGCGCGCTTATCGCGAAGCATCTTTTGCAAAAAAATCGCGGAGCGAAAATAGCGTACACGAATTTCACGAGCAGGAGTTTCCTTGAAGCGATACAAAGATACGGCGGTACGCCGATTCGCGCGAAAGTGGGACATTCTTTCATAAAGAAAACAATACGAGAAGAAGACGCGGCGTTCGCCTGCGAGCTTTCCGCGCACTTTTACTTCAAAGAAAACTATTACGCCGATTCCGGCATTCTCGCTTTCTTGCGGATTCTCGAAGAATACGCGGACACGAAAAATGAAGAAAAAAAATTCTCCGAGCTCACGGCGGAATTCGACACGTATCATCAAACGGAAGAAGAGCTTCTCTATGTCAAAGACAAAGAAGATGCGCTCGCTCGAGCGGCAAAAATTTATACCGAAAAACAGCCGCTTTCGCATGACATGTTTGACGGCTTTCACGCCGAGTTTCCGACCTACTGGTTTACGCTCGCGAAAAGCATAACCGAAGACGCGCTCAAACTCGTGCTGGAAGCGGTTGACGAAGAGACGATGCTCGCGAAACAAAAAGAAGTGCTGGAAATTGTACAAAAGATTTACTGACCTTTCGCTGTTAGTTTAACAAAGGTTGAATGTATCGGTATATTTTTTGACTTTTACTCCAAAAACCATTATATTGAAACCATGTTACACAACCTAAAAATTCAACTGCCCGTGTCTATTTTGAAAGAGAGGAAGGCTTTTATCGCTTATTCGCCCGCCTTGGATCTTTCTACTGCGGGAAAGAGTTTCGACGAGGCGCTCAAGCGTTTTGACGAAGCCGTACAAATTTTTTTTGAAGAAATGGCGGAAGAAGGGAACACAAACGAAGTATTGGAAAGTCTTGGATGGCATCGGCAGAAGCGTTCATGGACGCCTCCTTCGGTAATAGCGCACGATGTCCGATCATTTGATATAGCGTATGCCTAAGGCACTGTAACGAAATAATTTGAACATTTCCATCTCATATTCACGCCATATTTATTTGAAAAAATCTTCAACGTATCCCGATATGCCTCAGATTTTTTGAAATAAATCTGTCGCAAATCTGAGCATAAATTGTTCAAATTATTTTGTTACAGTGCCTCAAGGGAGCAACATAAGCCAGTACCTCATTAACTTAATTTTGACCTATAAAATCCCAAAATTTCGGCGTTGCGTTGCCAAAAATTTCTTACCAATGCACCACATTGGCGCAAAATTTTTGGCACCGCACCGCTCGAAATTTAGAAATTTTCCACGGTCAAAATTAAGTTAATGAGGTACTAGAAAGAGTTTGAAAAATTCCTGCTTTATGTCGGTTGTAATTTCAAGCGCGAACGCGGAGACCATCGAGTTTACCGGAGAAACGGAACTCATCGCTCTCTTGCCGTTCCTCGCTAATAATCCGGTTCCCGCTTTTATCATCCAAAATAATCTTCGCATCCTCGGCATCTCGTGGAAAGAGTTTACGGAGATTTTGGAGAAAATGTAAATTGAGGAATTTAAGAAGGTGAGCTAAAATTATACAATGTAGACATGGAACATTTTCCCGACCGCAAAAGTGAAAATATGAGGCGTTTGTTTGATGTGGAGGAAACCATTGGCGGTGATAATCTTCACTCGGTATATGATGCATCGCTGGTATTTGAAAGAAAGCATAATTTCCCTGGGTATAAAAAAGAAAAAACAATTGATCAATTCGTATCGGAAAACGGCGAAACCTTTTTTAAGATTACCGGTAAACGAGAAATACAATTTCTTACATCTCAGATATTGGGAGGCGCAGTAAATGTGTCCCCAATCTATATTGACGAGAAAGGCGAGTATTTTTCAAAGAAAGTCGCTTATCCTGAAAACATGCTTGATGCCGCTGTCGGGCTTTTCATCCTTAATGTTCTGGCAGACGATTGGGACCATGAAATTCCTTACAACGAGAAGGCAACGCCAAGAAACTACGAGAACGGCTCGTTTTTTGATTTTTCTCACAGTGAAATTGCCGTTGAGAATGTTCAAAAAAACCAAAACGACCAGACTATTATTCGCAAAACTCGACATTGGCTGGAAGAAACCGAGCGAATACTTGGTGAATTCCTTAAATCAAGAGATATCAGTGATGTCACAAAAGAGGACTTGAACAATGAAGTAAGAAAAATTCTTACGGAGAAACTGAATCTTTTACGAGAATTTATCTCCTCGGAAGAGGTACTCAAGAAAATATACGAAAAAATCGGGTATTATGCTGAATATCAGCATGGTATTCTTGACCCGCAAGAACTTCGTGAGATTCTTCTTCAAAAAATATCTATTATTTTGGAACAACTGGTGGTGGGGTCAGACCATTAGATTTAACAGCTATAGACAAAACACCATGAAAAACAAAAACATACTCTCTTCGTTCGATTTGAAAAACATCCCGGATTTGGATGTCGCCGTTTTGGGAGCGCTCGAACTTTTCCAAGAAGAGAAATTGCCCAAGCTCAAATTGGGGGCATTTACGCGCCCGCTCGTGGTTGGCTCCGGCAACGCCGAAGCGACGGGTAGGATTATTTTTGAAGACCAAGAGGCGATATTCGCTTCCGAAAGCAATTACGGGCAAAAACTCGAAAATATGCAAAATATCGACAGCGTGATAGTTATCTCGGCATCCGGAGGGAAACACGCGCCCATAATCGCAAAACGCGCGAAAGAGTCGGGGAAAAACATCGTCCTCCTGACAAACAATCCGCATGCGGAGGCGATGAAATTCGTTGAAGCAAGCAAGACTTTCGTGTTCCCGAAAAACAGAGAGCCCTATACCTACAACACTTCCACCTACATGGGCATGATTCTCGGAAAAACGGGGGAAGACGCGCGGAGCATTCAAAATTTCATTTCGGAACGCATTGACACGCTCGCGATGCCGGATTTTTCAAAATACGACAAATATTTTCTTATCGTGCCGACGCAATTTTCTGGAATCATCCGAATGCTTCAGGTGAAATTTATCGAGCTGTTCGGCAGGAGAATCGCGCGCGAGGTGGAAACGAGCGAATATATGAAGCACGCCGTGACGGTCGTACCCTCGGATGAATTGTTCGTGAGCTTCGGCGATGAAAATACCGTTTGGGGCAAGCCGGAAAACCGGCTTCATATTCCGCTTCCGGAAAATGCCGGTTATGCCGCGATGATGGCTATCGGATTTATGCGGTTGCGCAGATTCAAAAAAAGCATCCCCCATATTTCAAAGAGAATATCGCCGCTTACGCCGAGAACGCATCAAAGATATTCGGGAGTACCATTTCACCGATTGTCGAGTAGCGCAGAAACTCGCCCTTTAACAGGGCGGTTTTTTTGTGGTAAAGTCGAAGAAAGGTTTAACTTTTAGCCGAAATTTATTATGAAAAAATCAAACTCCATAATCCTTTTTAGTCAAAAACAAGTCCGTCGCGTATGGGACGAAGACAAGGAACTTTGGTATTTTTCCGTTACCGATGTCATAGAGGTTTTGGCGGAAAATAAAAGACCAAGGAAATACTGGAATGATCTAAAGAAGAAGCTCTCGTTTGAAGGAAGTCAATTGTCCGAAAAAATCGGACAACTGAAAATGGAATCTTCAGATGGAAAAGAATATCTTACCGATGTGGCGGATACGGAAACGCTTTTGCGGCTTATTCAATCAATTCCCTCACCGAAAGCAGAGCCGTTTAAGCTCTGGCTCGCGAAAGTCGGATATGAGAGAATGGAAGAAATGGAAGATCCGGAACTTTCTTTTGACCGCGCGATGAAAACATATTTACAGAAAGGATACTCTGAAAAATGGGTGAACCAAAGAATCAAAAGTATCGAGGTACGGAAAGATTTGGTTACCGAGTGGGGAGAGCGTGGCATAAAAGAAAATTCGGAATACGCGATATTGACGGACGAGATCACGAAAGCGTGGGCGGATAAGAGCGTGAAGGACTACAAAAAGTTTAAGGGGCTCAAGAAAGAAAATTTGCGAGACAACATGACCAACATCGAACTCGTTTTGAACATGCTCGCCGAAGCATCAACAACGGAAATTTCCAAAAAGAAAAAACCGAAAGGACTGGAAAACAACAAACAGGTTGCGAGGGCTGGCGGAATGGCGGCAAAAAAAGCGCGGCTGGAAATAGAAAAACAAATGGGTGAGAGCGTGATAACAGCGCGGAATGCGAAGGTTTTACAGAATAAACAGAGGAACTTTTTACCCGCTAAAAGTAAGAACCTGTTCAAAATCTTTTTAACAACAGCGAGACGTATGCAAAAGCTATC
>CAYRXD010000079.1:0-3686 GCA_964428135.1 uncultured Candidatus Saccharibacteria bacterium
ACCGATTCAATTCAATTCCACCTTGATAAAAAAATCCTCGGCGGCGTTTCTATTTCTCACCAAGATTTCCTTTTCGACGGCACCATAAACGGCGCGCTTGCAGAATTTAAGAAATAGCACAGTACGAGAATAAAAAACTCCTCCGGGGAATGCCTTGTAAGTCCTCAAAACTTCATGCGCCTTAAACACACCTTAAAAATAGCCGGAAAAAGCGTCGCAATAAATCGTTCGCGGTCTGTCTTGACGATTCTCGGCATTGTTATCGGGATTGCTTCGGTTATCGTTATTGTGTCGCTCGGGGATGGGGCGACAGCGCTTATTAAAAGCCAAATAGAAGGCATCGGCTCGCAGACCATCTCCATTGAGCTGGGGCGGGAGCCGACGACGCCGACCGATGTGGCGCAGATATTTTCCGATTCGTTGAAGCCGAAAGATATTGAGCTTCTGGAGAAAAAAGAAAATGTGCCGGGACTCGCGGAGATAATGCCCGAAGTCTACGGCGGCGTTGTCGGCGCGTATGAAAACGAGACGTACCGCTTTACGATTCTCGGCGCGACCGATCGGCTGACGCGCATCATGGATCTCGGAGAAGTGTCGGGTGATTTTTTGACCGAAGATAGTGTGAAAGAATCGGCGAGCGTCGCGGTGTTAGGCAGCAAAGTGAAAGATAAACTTTTCGGTGCAGATGACGCCATAGGCAAGAAGGTGCGCGTGAAAGGCGTGAATCTCCGCGTCATCGGCGTTCTCCCGAAAAAAGGCTCGTCATCGCTTTTCAGTTTCGACGATATGGTCATCGTGCCCTACACCACCGCGCAAAATTATATTTTGGGGCAAAAACATTTCAATCAAATCATCGTGCTTGCCGACACGAATATCCCGTTTGAAGAAACCGTGCGCGATGTGAAAACCACCCTCCGCGAATCGCACGGCATTACCGATACAGCAAAAGATGATTTTCACATTGGTACGCAAGCCGACCTCTTGAAACGCATCAGTACCGTTACGCTCGCTCTCACGCTTTTGCTCGCATCCGTCGCGGGAATATCGCTCCTTGTCGGCGGGGTCGGAATTATGAACATTATGTTCGTTTCAATAATCGAACGTACGCGGGAAATCGGTTTGCGGAAAGCCCTCGGTGCGACGAACGGAAATATCCTTGCGCAATTTCTCGCGGAAGCAATCCTTCTTACGTTTATCGGCGGCGCAGTCGGCGTACTCTTCGGCGCGCTAGTTTCTTACATCTTTTCAATCATCATCAATCAGGCGACGGCGATCAATTGGGAATTTTCCTTCCCGATAAAAGGTGCGATTGTTGCGCTCGGCGTCTCTACTTTTATCGGGCTTGTATTCGGTATTTATCCGGCACGTAAAGCCGCGCAGAAAAACCCGATCGAAGCACTGCGGTATGAGTAACCACCCTTATTAATCCGAGCCGCAAACACCTCACATTTCCCCCTATAGCTTTTTCTAGCATATGCTAGAAAAAGCTATAGGGGGAAATGCCAAAACTCGATTGACGAAATTGTACGATATGGGGATATTTGCGACTCGAGGGAATAATTAAGGATGGTATAAATAATATCCCTCACCATCCCTCAAAATTTTTGCTATACTATTGTCATGCCATTCGCACCAACAAAAATACGAGTCGGTGTGTTGCGGGGCGGCACGAGCCCCGAGTACGACGTGTCGCTCAAAACAGGCGGCGCGGTCTTAAAATACCTGCCGTCCGAAAAATACGCGCCGGTTGATGTACTCATTACGAAAAACGGAGAGTGGCATGTAAACGGACTTCCCGCCGATCTTCCGAAAGTTTCGCGCAATGTAGACGTAGTGTTTAATGCGCTTCACGGAGCGTACGGCGAGGACGGCAAGGTGTCCGCTTTGCTTGATCATTTTTCCATTCCTTACACGGGTTCAAAAGCCATTCCATCAGCGCTCGGCATGAACAAACAGCTTGCGAAAGAACTTTTCATCAAAGCGGGCATCAAAACTCCTGTTTTTCGCGTTATTTCCAGGCAGAAAGAAAACGGCGAAAAAGTAACCGAAAATGACGCGCGAGAAGTTGCTTTTGAAGTCTTCCGGACAATTACGCCCCCGTGGATTGTGAAGCCTGTCTCCGGCGGTTCTTCGGTGGGGGCAAGCGTTGTGAGGAGTTACCCGCATCTTGTCGAAGCGCTTCTCTCCGCAAAAGACGCGGGCGATGATCTTTTACTTGAAGAATTTATCCGCGGCAAAGAAGCGACCTGCGGCGTCATTGATTCCTTCCGCGGCAAAGAAACATATTCGCTTCTTCCTATCGAGATTCGTCCCGCCCCAAGTCGCGCATTTTTTGATTACGAATCGAAGTACGGCAATGAAACGGAAGAAATTGCCCCCGGAAATTTCACGCGCGAAGAAAGCGCCGAAATACAGCGCCTCGCCGTACTTGCGCACAACACGCTTGGGCTGCGGCATTATTCGCGTTCGGATTTCATCGTCACGACTCGCGGCATCTACATACTGGAAACCAACACGCTTCCCGGGCTCACGGAAAGCTCGCTTATCCCGAAAGCCCTCCATGCGGTTGGTTCCTCAATGCCGGAATTTTTAGACCATGTTATAAACCTTGCGATGCGCTGAAATTTTTATGGAATGTTCTCATTGCCGTGGAAAATTGTTTTGCGATTGCGCGAGTGTGCAGGCAAAAACCGTGTGTCCGAAGTATGTATTTTTTGATACGGAAACCACTGGCTTGCCGCGAAGCTGGAAGGCGCCCGTCACCGACCTTGCGAATTGGCCGCGGCTCGTGCAGATTGCGTGGGAATCGTATGATGGCGATGGGAACAAACTCTGCGAAGAGAGTTTTATCATCAAGCCCGAAGGGTTCACCATACCCGCCGACTCCGCCAAGGTGCATGGCATTTCAACCGAGCGTGCAGAAAGAGAAGGTGTGCCGCTCGCAGGCGTACTCCAAAAATTTCACGACCTTGTGAACGAAGCGGAAGTACTCGTCGCGCATAACGTAAGTTTCGACGAGAAAATCATCGGCGCGGAATTTTTGCGCGCACGCATGGAAAATATTCTCGACAAGAAAAAGAAAATCTGCACCATGGAAAATTCAACGAAATTGTGTGCCATCGAAGGCAAATACGGACTTAAATGGCCCAAACTCGCCGAACTCCACCAAAAACTTTTCGGCGCGGATTTTGAAGAAGCCCATAACGCCGCCGTAGATATCCGCGCCACGGCCCGATGTTTTTGGGAGATGAAACGGCAGGGGATAGTTTGAGCGGGAAGTGGCACCAGCAAAAAAACTTGACAGTTTATAGTTTTGTGTATATAATCGCAGTTGAGGACGTAGCTCATTTACATTTTTTCAATCGCACTATCACAAAAGAGGATACAGACATGTTTCAGAAATTGCTTTACAAAACCAAATCGTTTCTTTCAGAAGTCCTCAGTAGTTTTTTTTCGGGAATGCCGGGACGGGTTGCGGAACTCTCCGATACTTCGATACATGGTACTTATATCGGATTTTCACTCATTGCTGCATCTCAAGGAGCTTCTTTTAAGGAGAGCAAGTTTGAGTTTTCCATTGACAACAACGGCATAACGATGCTGCAAGCGTGGACGAACTCTCCTGAGGGCGGTTTTCGCATTCATTATCCGACGGCTTGGATATTTCATCTTAAGAATTGGGGGGT
>CAYRXD010000079.1:3696-6192 GCA_964428135.1 uncultured Candidatus Saccharibacteria bacterium
GAAAAATCTAAGCTCGCTCAAATTATTTTTTCTTTCACGCCACGCTTTAGTATTGCGCCGCAGGATGTAACCATGCTGCTCGGCGAAGGAATGTTTGCGGTGCTGGGAGTATTCATACGCAAAGAAAAAGGAATTGAGCGGCTGAAAAAACTCTACGCCAAATGTTATCAAGCGTCCGCAGTAGCAGCAGAAGACCCTCTCAAGTGGCTGATTCCTATTGATATGGATGTTGCAAGAGAAACCTTGCTCTCTGGCGATTTGGAGGCAAAGGTTAAACTTCTCGAAAATGCCGCGCATAATCTTTGGACTGCTCCCGAGGGGGAAGTTTCCAAACGGCTTGGTATTATTGAGGCGGGAATCAGGAGTTCAAACTCAAAGGTTCAGTGTGCGGCGTTATCGGCTTTTGAACTGGGCGGTCGCGTAACCGGCGGGGTGAACTTGGTTTCTGGCGTGTTACAGCACTACAAGTTACTCAACCGAGAAGTTTTGAAAACAGCAATAAGTGCTGCATCGTGCCTTTTGTACGAAGCATACAATTTCAACAAAACCCGCGAGGAACTGCGAGGTATTTTCGGTACAGTGGATATTCAAGAAATCCACAGGGTATCCGGAGGTCTTCTCACTCCCGACCAAGCAGAACTGATAGAAAAGGTGGTACGCGAAGTGTCACCTCATCGTACTTGGAGCCACGCGGATCAAGTTGCTCTCTATACAGCAATTTGGCGAGTTGTCACAGATGTAACTTTCTTTGACAAACAAATAATTAAGGATGGAACGCGCGCCCTTAATGACTACCCGCCGTTTGAGTCCGTACCGGTAAATTAAATAAAGAGTGTATTTTTCAGCCGCCCTTTAAGTTTAATGGGCGGCTTTTTGTTGTTGCTCATTTCTAGCCAAAATGCTATTATTTAAGGGATAAAAACAGATACTTTTTACCCTCAAAACTATGCCCAAAAACAAAAAAGAAGAAATAGCGCTTACTGAGTCCATAAAACGAGACAATATTCTCCCGGTCAACATCAGCAAGGAGATGAAAGATTCCTATTTGGACTACGCGATGTCCGTCATCACTTCGCGCGCGTTGCCTGACGTTCGCGATGGGTTGAAGCCCGTGCATCGGCGCATTCTTTTTGCCATGAACGAAATGGGGCTGACCTCTTCGGCGAAATTTCGCAAGTCCGCTTCCGTTGTCGGAGAGGTGCTCGGAAAATATCACCCTCACGGGGATTCTTCCGTGTATGATGCCATGGCGAAAATGGCGCAAGGTTTCAGCTATCGCTATCCGCTCGTACTCGGTCAAGGAAACTTCGGTTCGATTGACGGAGATTCGCCCGCCGCCATGAGGTACACCGAGGCGAAGATGGCGAAGGTGTCCGGCGAGCTCATCCGCGACCTTGATAAAGACACCGTTGATTTCCGTCCGAACTATGACAGCACTCGCAAAGAGCCGATTGTTTTCCCGACCGCCGTCCCCGCGCTTCTCTTAAACGGCACGCTCGGCATCGCCGTCGGTATGGCGACCAACATCCCCCCGCACAATCTCCGCGAAGTGGTGGATGCGGCTATCCATCTTATAGACAATAAAGACGCAACGCTCGAAGACCTTTTTCAATTTGTGAAAGGCCCGGACTTTCCGCTTGGCGGGCGAGTGTACGGCGAGAAAGACATTCATCACGCGTACGCAACCGGCCGCGGAGGAATGCTCTGCCGCGGAGAAGCGGAAATCACCGAAACAAAAGGCGGCATGTTTCAGATTATTATCACCTCCATTCCGTATCGCGTGAACAAAGCCGAGATGATTATCCACATCGCGGACTTGGTGCACGAGAAAAAGCTCGAAGGCATCAAAGGTCTCCGCGACGAATCCACCAAAGACATCCGCGTCGTCATTGACCTCAAAAACGGCGTCGAACCGCAGAAAGTTTTAAATTACCTCTACAAGCACACCGAGCTTGAATCCATGTTCCACTTAAACATGGTGGCGCTCGTAGATGGCATCCCGCAGACGCTTTCGCTCAAATCCGTCCTCGTGGAATTCTTGAAACACCGCCAGGAAGTCGTCCGTCGCCGCACCGAATTTGATTTGAAAAAAGCGCAAGACCGCGAACACATTTTGCTCGGACTCAAAATCGCCCTCGACCACATAGACGAAGTCATTAAAATCATCCGCGCCTCAAAAGACGTCGGCACCGCGAAAGAAAACTTGATGAAGCGCTTCAAATTCACCGACCGCCAAGCCACCGCCATTTTGGAAATGCGCCTCCAGAAACTCGCCGGACTTGAGCGCAAGAAAGTGGAAGAAGAACTCCTCGAAGTGCAGGCGCTCATCAAAGAGTTGCAAACCATTCTCTCCAGCGTCAAAAACATTTTGAAAGTGGTAAAAACCGAACTCCTCGAAATCGTGGAGAAATACGGCGACGACCGTCGCACGAAAGTGGTAAAAAGCGGTCCGAAAACCCTCACCGACGAAGACCTCGTGGCGGAAGAAGAAAGCAT
>CAYRXD010000080.1:0-995 GCA_964428135.1 uncultured Candidatus Saccharibacteria bacterium
AAATTGAGGGTTGGGGGTTATCCACAGTTTTTTCATAGCTGCTAGAATTAGCTATTTGATTACAAAATGTTCTGGTCTTTAAAGCTCAAAAAAGACATTGGAGTCACAATGACATGATCGATCACATCAATACCGAGCAGCTTCCCCGCCGCGACGAAGCGGCGGGTGACTTCCCGATCTTCTTCTGAAGGCTCCGGGTTTCCCGACGGATGGTTATGCGCAATAAGTATCTGTGCCGCGCTATGGCGTATCGCCGGTTCGAACACCTCGCGAGGATGCACGAGACTTTCCGTGAGCGTGCCGATGGAAATGGTCTCGCGCTTGATCTCCTGGTATCTCACGTCAAGAAAGAAGACGACAAAGTGCTCTTTTTTGTTGTCGCGAATATCTTTGAGTGCCTCCCATACTTCGCGAGGCGAAATAAAGAGTTCCGCCTTTTTATCTTTGAGTACTCTTTTCCCGAGCTCAAAACACGCGATAATCTCGCATGCTTTGGCATCACCGAGACCGAACACTTTGCGCATATCATCAAAGGTCGCATTCGCTATGTCGTTTCCCCACTTCCGGAAAATATTCTTGGAAAGCTCGACAACATTTTGTCCTTTCGGACCGCTCCGCAGAAGTATCGCCAAAAGTTCGGCATCGGAAAGTTTCTCCGGTCCGTATTGCATGAGCTTTTCGCGCGGACGATCCAGGCGCGGCAGTTCTTTGATTGTTCCTTTTTTCGTGTTCATGTTCCTTTCAAAATTTTTGCTTTTTCCGCCCCCTCGCGAATGATCAGAATTTTATGCCCCGTCACCTGAACTATTGTGGACGGCTCGGATTGTACCAAACCTTCGTCAATATAAAAATCGACGGATTCGCCGAAATACCTTCGCGCTTCTTCAATCGTGAGCGACGGCATTTCTCCTTCAATATTTGCGGATGGCGCGGCAAGCGGACCGGTTTCTTGTAAAAGTTCGAGGAGATCTTGTTTTGCCGGGAGGCGAAAAGCA
>CAYRXD010000080.1:1005-6180 GCA_964428135.1 uncultured Candidatus Saccharibacteria bacterium
TTTTTTAACAGGAACACGAAACGCGATATATTCCGTGCCGCGATGGAGATATTCCAGCTCCGGTGTATTGCACGGAACGATGACGCTCACCTTTCCCGGCCAAAATCGTTGTGCCACCCGTCCGGGTCCTTTCTCGGAGGAGACGCCGAAAAGCTCCAGGTCTTCCGGGGAGCTGATGAGAATAATAAGCGGTTTATCGGTGCTTCGCTTGCGCACTTTGTATATCCGCTCGACCGCCTCGCGAGAAAGCGCCTGTCCCACGAGACCGTACAGGGTATCAGTCGGCAGAACGCCGATACCGCCACTCTTTAGTATTGATATAACCTGTTTTTTATCCATAGAGAAAGCATACAAAACAAAAGGGCGCCTCGCAATGAGGCGCCCGCATGCCATTTACAAAATTATATCGCCGCCGCTTCTTCTTTTTTCTTAAAATACTCTCTCGCCACAAGCGTAGTCGGTTGGTTTAGCTCGCGGGACAACTTAAATAGCTTTGATACAATCTCGCCCGTCTGCCAGAGTTCGCTCTCAAAATCCTTCAGCAACCCGAATTGCTCGCCGACGTAGATGAGTCCGCCGCGATTTACTACATAATCGGGAGCGTAAAGAATCCCGGCTTCATGCAGCCGCAAAGCATCTTGCTCGACATTTTTGAGCTGGCAGTTGGCGGAACCGATAACCCCTTGTATCCCCGCCTGTTTCAGAAGCGGGATGGTCGTTTCATTCAAAATACTTCTGCGTGCACAGGGCGAATAAATATGGACGAACGGAAATTCATCGCCGCGCAGAAGTTCCACGCCGAGAGACTCTACGTAAGCGATTTTTTCCGGATCAGTGGTAATGTCTTTTCCGTATATCGCTCCAACGTTTCTATTCCGCAAAAGCATCGCGAGTCTTGAGCCGACCGCGCCGCACACGCCGGTAATAAAAACCCGGAGATCCGCAAGCGGGATATTTTCCATATTGGCATAAGCGTAAATCGCCGAAGCAACGCCTTTTGCCGTCGAAAGCGATGGATCGCCCGTGCTGACATATTGAGTGCGTTCGCCAACAATGGCGATGTCCTCCGGGGTTGTACCGATATCAATGGACGCAATATAGCGTCCTTGCAGAGACTCTACAAAATCCCCGATCGCGTGCAGCATCGCGGGGGTTTTTTCTCCGCGAAAAACAAACATCTTCACGCCATCGGCGTTAAGTCCGGCGGCGAACGCTTTCATGGACATCGCGGAAGCCAATCCGCAGACCTCATCGAGCGCCTCGTCAAACGAAGTCCCGGGAAGATACCGGATGCCGCCAATTGAGGGTCTCAATCCTGTAAAAGCAAGGATTCCTTCAAGTCCGAGTTGTGCGTCCTTGAAATGATGAATCGACTCAAAACCATCGTTTTTCAACAATACTGTATCAGTGATCATGTCGACCTCCTTAATTTAGGTCTGTTGTGCTATCACTACAATATGCTCTATTTATGCTTTAGTCAAATTTTATTTATTCCGGCTCGACAACAGAACCGATGGAAGTATTAAGAACCGATGAAATTTCGCTTATCGCCACAACTTTCATTTTAAGCCCGTTCTCTTTCGCGAGCGCGATGGCGGACAAATCGGCAACTTTGAGATTTTGAGCGAGCACTTTCGAACAGGTGATACGGTCGATCTTTTTTGCGGATGAATCAAGTTTGGGGTCTGCACTATAAATGCCGTCCACGTTATTCTTCGCCATCACAAGCAATTCCGCGCCGATTTCAAGACTGCGCTGTACCGCCGTCGAGTCGGTGGAAAAATACGGCGCGCCAAGCCCCGCGGCAAAGATCACCACCCTTCCTTTTTCAAGGTTCCGCTCAGCGCGTTTCGGGATGAACTCCTCACACACTTGGCGCATAGCGATGGCGGAAGATACCCGCGTCTCTATGCCTCGGCTCTCAAAATAATCGCGGAGGACGAGCGCATTTTGCACCGTTGCGAGCATACCGATATAGTCCGCCGTCGCGCGTTCTATCGAAAGCACGCCCGTGAGTTCGCGCCCGCGGAAAAGATTCCCCCCGCCGACGACAATGGCAACTTGTATGTTTTTCGCGCGCAATTCAAGTATCTGGTCGGCAATGTTCCGCAACACTTCCTCCGAATACTTTCCGGGAGAATTTCCGGCGAGCGCTTCTCCGGAGAGCTTAATGACGATTTTTTTATTTTCCATGAAGGTATTATAAGGAGAAAGAACGTAAAGAGAAACATTGCAAATTTTTTACTTTGTGTTATATTTTCTTTCGGTTGCCTCATCCCGGCAGATTTTACACAAACAAACCCAAAGGAGGGTTTATGTTTCATTTCATTAAATTGTTCTTGCTGTCAGCGATTCTCTTTATGGTCGGTTGCGCCGTATCGAAAATCGACATGAAACCGCAAGGAAAGGTTGTTCCCTTAAGTTCTCTCTACTCAAGCGACACAGGGTTCGGACCGGGTGTGAACCGAGACGAGCCGATCTTTTTGTTCGCACAATCGCCAAAACAAACCTCATACTATGCGGGACAAATGTATCGCGGCATCGCTTCGTTTTGCGGCACATCTGATTTGGCAAAAAAGTACGTGCAGAAAGAAATTGACGGCGCAAAGCCGGAGAATATTGCAGCCGACGCGGAAGACGACTGCGCAAACCGCCCCACGATGTACAAGCCGGTTGAAGTAGTGTTTGACGGCATTACGAAAATCGTGAAATGCGTTGAATACCGCGAGCTGCCGGGATTTTCCATTATGAAATTCGAGACATATCTCATAACCAAAGCGCCGGTAATACTCTGACCGAGCGCATCAAAAACCGCCGCCCTGTGCAAAACAGGACGGCGGTATTTTATGCGCAAGCGAATTTTCTTTTGCACAGGGTAGTTGCACAGGGTAGTCCTGTGTAATTACCATATCTTTGCGCGCTTGGACGGTTCGCGATAGAGTTTGTCCCCCGATTTCACGTCGAATGCTTCGATGAATTCCGGCATGTTGGAAAGCGGACCATTGACGCGGAAGATTGCGGGAGAATGCGGGTCGGTGACGAGGAATTTTTTGAGAAGTTCGGGGCGGATTATTCCCTGCTCAAAAAGACTGTAACCGAAGAAAAACCGCTGATCAGGAGTAAAACCGTCGAGTATTTCCGGCTCTTTTCCTTTCTGCGATTTTTTGAAAGCGGCGAAGGCGACGGTGAGCCCGCCAAGGTCGGCGATGTTTTCACCCGCCGTAAGCTTGCCGTTTACTCTCATATCGTCTATGGCGGCATAGTCATCGTATTGCTCTTCAATCACTTTCGCTTTCGCGTGAAATTTCTTTTTGTCTTCATCTGTCCACCAGTTTTTGAAATTTCCTTTTGCGTCGAACTGATGCCCTTGATCATCGAATCCGTGCGTGATTTCGTGCCCGATAACCGAACCGATGGCACCATAATTCACGGCATCATCGGCAGTCGGGTCGAAGAACGGCGGCTGCATGATACCGGCGGGAAACACGATTTCATTCATGCACGGATTGAAGTACGCATTCACGGTCGGCGGCGTCATGTGCCATTCTTTCCAATCGGGCTTCTTGCCGAGCTTTCGTACCATGCGCTTCCACTCGAACTCATGCGTGCGGAAGTAATTGCCGATGTAGGAATCAGGCGTAATTTTGAGTCCTTTATACCCCTTCCACTTCTCGGGATAGCCGAGTTTTCGCGTCATGCCGCCCAATTTTTTGAGCGCGAGTTTTTTGGTCTTCGGTGTCATCCAGTCGAGGTTTTGGATACGTTCGCGATACGCACTGAAAAGATTATCCACGAGCTCGTTTATTTTTTTCTTTGCTTCGTGGTCAAAATGTTTTTCCACGTACAGCTTGCCGAGCGCTTCGCCGATAGTGCCGTCAATAAAACCGACGACGCGCTCCCACAATGGGCGCTCTTTTTTGATGCCGGCAAGCGTTGTACTGTAAAATCTGAAATTTTCGCGCACGAATTTCTTGCTCAAAAATCCGGCAGAACCATTGAGTACGTGCCATTTGAAATAGGCTTTCCATTCCGGAAGCGTGATTTCATGCAAAAGTTCCCCCGCGCGTTTCATAAAAATCGGCTGGGACACAATAACCTCTTTCGAACCGCCGACACCGGCGAGTTTTAAGTATTTCTCCCAATCCACGCCCGGCGTTTCTTTTGTAAACTTCGCAAGCGTGCGTTTATTGTATTGCTTTTCGATGTCGCGCCGTTCCACGCGAGTCATGGAAACTTTGGCGAGTTCCGTTTCAATCTTCACGATGCTTTCGGTCATTTCTTCCGCCGCTTTCGCCTTCTCGCCGTAAGCCCGGAGCATACTTGCGGCATATTTCACATATGCCTCGCGCACGCGCTTTGAATCCGCATCGTCTTTCAGGTAATAATCGCGGTCGGGAAGCGAAAGCCCTGATTGCCCGATGTAGAGAATGTTCGTGTCATTTTTTCTTTCATCTTGATCAACGCAAATACCCCACAGCGGACTGAAGCCCGTGCGGTGAAGAAAAGCGACGAGCGGCACGATATCGTCGGCGCTTTTCATCTGCTCTATTTTTTTGAAAATTTCTTCAAGCGGTTTTATGCCGTCTTGCTCGCGTTTCGCTTCATTCATGCCCGCAAGATAGGCGTCCCGCACCATCTGTTCTTCGCTTCCGGCTACTGCTCGCTTATTTTTCGATACTTCCTCCACAATGGCTTTCAGTTTCTTTCTGTTTTCCTGCCGCAGAATATCAAAACTCCCCCACCGCGCTTCCGTCGCGGGAATGATATTTCGTTTTATCCACCCGCCGCACGAGTAATGAAAAAAATCGTCCGCCGACCGGACGCTCGTGTCAAGATTGCGGAGATCGAACCCCCAGTTCTTTTTTTGTTTTTTCATTTGTTTTTTATGCCATTGATTTTAGGTTAGACAGTGCTATTTCCAAAGTTTGCACATGCGACTCAAGATACTCGATACGCTTCTGCAAAACGGGCGTTTGCGCCTGTTCTCTAAGCGCCGACAATCCATTTTTAATTTCAGTCAATTGTTTTTCAACAGCCGCAATTCTATCTTCCAATAATTCCACATTTCCTGAAACTTTCTCAAGAGTCTTTTTAATCGCTTTTATTTCGTTTTTCATCGCTTTTATTTCAAACTCTATTGAAGTGATTTTTTCGCTCATGCTTGCAATCTGCTCG
>CAYRXD010000081.1:0-5943 GCA_964428135.1 uncultured Candidatus Saccharibacteria bacterium
AATGATAGCTTTTGCATACGTCTCGCTGTTGTTAAAAAGATTTTGAACAGGTTCTCAGAAACCCCTCGGAAATTTGACACTTTTTTAGCAGATGCTATACTTCTATTTGAGTAAACACATAAAATGTTGTCTTTATCCAAAACAAAAATTCAGCCGATTTTGGTAAGCGATACCCTGCAAGCAAAAGGGGTGGCGCTTTTTACTCCGCGCGAATTCAGCTGGATTTTTTCCACCCCTCCGCGAAAAACGCGGTACTTCTTGGAAACATACACGAAGAATGGTCTTTTTGTGCGTCTAAAAAAAGACCTTTATGCGCTTAAAGACAAAATTCCAAATGAGGAAGTAATCGCCAATGCACTATATCGTCCATCATATATTTCTCTTGAATATGCGCTCGCGCGGCACGGTATTATACCGGAAATGCCCTATACGGTCACTTCCGTTACCACAAAAGTAACGGCGAGTTTTGATGTACTCGGAAAAGAGTTCACTTATCGGAAAATAAAAATAGGCGCATATACCGGGTACGCACCCGAAAAAGTGTTTGGAAAAACAGTACTCATCGCTGAACCGGAAAAGGCACTTGTCGATTATCTCTATTTTGTTTCACTCGGGCGAAAAACTTTTAATGACCGAACGGATTGCCGACGTTTGAATAAAGAGCTTGTCCTTGAGTATGCAAAGCTCTATGACCGAAAAACGCTGCGTGATTTAATCGATAGGGTATGGGCGCTTGCGCCCGTCATTAAGTAATATGCTGGCAAATGACGAAATTATAAAAATTGCTTTACGGATTCAAACAACGGAACAAAACATCCGCCGCGAGTATTTCCAGCACCTGTTCCTCTCTTTGTTTTATAAACAAGAGGGAATGGACAAGGTATATTTTAAGGGCGGGACGGCGCTTCGCCTCGTTTACAACAGCCCCCGTTTTTCGGAAGATCTTGATTTTGATTCGCCTCTCGCCGATGTCGCGGAAATTGAAAACGCAATCATCTCCGCCCTTGCGGAGGCGGAGCGGGACGGCATAAAGACCGAGCTTGAAGAAACGAAACAAACTACCGGAGGGTATCTTTCCATAATGCGTTTTTCCGCTTTGGGACACATTGTTCCCATTCGCATAGAAATTTCATTCAGAGACAGGACAAAAGAAGGAGCGGCTGCGAACATAACAAGCGATTTGTTTCCGGATTACGCTATTATGCAACTCGACCAAAAACAACTTGTGCAAGGAAAACTCAAAGCGCTTTTTGACCGTAGAAAACCGCGCGATCTCTATGATTTTTATTTTCTTCTTCGGCATAATATGCTTCCGGACGAAAAAAAAGAAATTTTAGAACAAACGCGCACTATACTCGAAGCCTATACGCAAAGCTTTGACGGTCTGAAAGAATTTTTACCAAAAAGCCACCATATAATCGTAAAAGATTTCAAAGCGACGCTTGAGCGGGAGATGAAGCGGTATAAGTAAAGATTGATTCATGTTCAATATTTTTACCTTTCTCCTTTCCGTTTTATACTTTATACTATACTCATGCAGTTCCAGGTTCCTCAATTTCTCGAAGTTGAAGACAAATTGTTCGGCTTCATGACACTCAAGCAGTTTTTGTTCGTTATCGGCGGGGTGGCGATAGCGTACATTGCATACACCTACCTTCCAATCATTTTTGCCGTTCCGATCATCGCCTTCTTTATTCCATTCTCGCTTGCGCTTGCTTTTGTGAAGATCAACATGAAGCCGTTCATTTTTTTTGTGGGTTCGGTGATACAGTTTCTCCTCTCGCCTCGGCTCTATATCTGGGAAAAGGTTCAAAAGCCGCAAAAGTCGGCGGAAAAGAAAAAGGCTGAAGAAAACCAAAAGAAAGCCGTCGCATATGTACCACCGCTCTCTGAAAATAAATTGCGCGATATGGCTTGGAGTTTGGATATTAAAGAACGCGCGAAATAACTTCGAATTTTTGATTCCATGCCAAAATCAAGACCAGCACAAGAGTTCATTCCCTTTCATGAAGTGCGCGACGGTATTGTCGTACTCAAAGATGGCTCGCTTCGCGCCGTGCTTATGTCGTCATCCTTGAATATCTCCCTGAAATCCCAAGACGAGCAAGAGGCGATTATGCTTCAGTTTCAAAATTTCCTCAATTCTCTTGAATTTTCCATTCAGTTCTATGTACAGTCCCGTCGGCTCGACATACGCCCGTATCTCGCCCTGTTAAGGGAAAAAGAGAAAGAGCAGGTGAACGAGCTCATGAAAATACAAACGAAAGAATACATAGAATTTATAAAAAACTTTACCGATACGACGAATATCATGTCTAAAAGCTTCTTTATCGTCGTACCGTATGCCCTCAATGTTATTTCGGGGAAGAATAAAAAGAGTCTTGCGCTTCCTTTTTTCAGCTCCCCCGGAGCGGGTCATGGATCGAATACCAAAGACTGGCTGGAAAACTTCGAGGAAAGCAAAACTCAAATGGAACAGCGAATAGCGGTCATTGAAGCCGGGCTGTCGCGTCTCGGAGTGCGGGTGGCGCAATTGGGAACGGAAGAGGTGATCGAATTGTTTTACAAAATATTCAACCCGGGCGAGCTGGATAAGCCGGTACAGTTATAAAAATTCGAAGCATAAAACTCGAAATTCGAAACAAATCCGAATGTTTAAAATAAAAAACCAAAAACAACAGTGTGTTTAAAACATTTGAATTTTAGGTTTTGAATTTGTTTCGGATTTCGTACTTCGGATTTCAAATTTTTTAAACTTTATGTTCGGAAATGCAAAGAAAAAAGGCGTTGAAATAGTGCCGATTCTTCCGCAGGAGATCTATGAATCCGGCGTGCTTGAACTGCGCGACGTTCTTGCTCCGGCGGCGCTCAAAGTCACCCCGAAAGAAATCCATTTGGGAGAAAAGATTGCACGGACGTTTTTCGTCATTTCCTATCCGCGATTCCTGTCGGACAACTGGTTCGCCCCGATAATCAATCTTGATCGGGTGTTCGATGTGTCTGTTTTTATTCATCCGATTGACACCGTTTCTATTCTGAAAACCTTCCAAAAAAAAGTGACGGAAGTGCAGAGCCAGATCCACGAGAGGGAAGATAAAGGATTCGTTCGCGACCCGGTGCTCGACACTGCCTTTCAAGACTTGGAGGATTTGCGCGACAAACTCCAGCAGGCAACCGAAAAGCTCTATGATGTCGGCTTATACTTCACGATTTACGGCGCGGATGAAACCGAGCTTGATCAATTTGAATCGCAGATAAAATCCATTCTTGAATCAAAACTCGTGTATGTAAAGCCCGCGCTTTTTCAGCAAGAGAACGGCTTTCATAGCGTTATCCCTCTCGGGATGGATGAACTTGCGGTTCACACCAAACTCAATTCCTCGCCGCTCTCAAGCCTCTTTCCGTTCGTATCTTTCGATCTTACCTCCGATAAAGGTATTCTGTACGGGGTCAACCGCCACAACTCAAGCCTTGTGCTTTTCGACCGATTCTCGCTCGAAAACTACAATTCCATCATTTTTGCCAAGTCCGGCTCCGGAAAATCCTACACCACCAAACTCGAAATACTCCGAACCCTCATGTTTGATGCCGAAGTTATCGTCATAGATCCGGAAAAAGAGTACGAATATATGGCGGAAGCCACCGGGGGAAGGTATTTTAATATCTCGCTCACTTCCGGTCATCACATCAACCCCTTTGACCTACCGATCCCGAGGGAAGACGAGACCCCATCGGATGTTTTGCGCTCACACATCATCAATCTGGTTGGCTTGTTCCGCATCATGTTTTCAGGCATATCCCCGGAAGAAGACGCGATCATCGACCGCGCCATCACTGAAACCTACGCCCTGAAAGACATCACCGCTGAATCGAATTTTGCCGAAGTCGAACCGCCGCTTTTAGGCGACTTTGAGCTGGTCTTGGGCGGAATGGAGGGGGCGGAATCGCTCATGCAGCGGCTTTCAAAATACACAAGAGGGACATGGTCGAATTTCATCAACAAACCGACAAATGTCGACATAAACAAGAAATTCGTCGTATTCTCCGTCCGCGACATGGAAGACGAGCTCAAGCCAGTGGCAATGTATATCATTACACACTTTATCTGGGGGGCTATCCGAAAAGAACTCCGAAAACGGCTTATGGTGATAGACGAGGCGTGGTGGATGATGAAATCCGAAGATACGGCTTCATTCCTTTTCAGTCTGGCGAAACGCGGACGAAAATACTACCTCGGCATCGCGACTATTACCCAAGACGTTGAGGACTTTCTCCGAAGCCCGTATGGACTTCCGATCATTACCAACTCCTCGCTCCAGCTCCTCATGAAACAATCGCCATCGTCTATTGATATGGTGCAAAAAACCTTTAATCTTACGGATGAAGAAAAGTATCTTTTACTCGAATCCGGTGTCGGAGAGGGGATATTTTTCGCCGGTTCCAAACATGTGGCGATAAAAGTCATCGCCTCATACACCGAAGACCAGATTATAACTTCGGATCCATCGCAGCTTCTGGCAATCAAAAAATCAAAAGAGGAGTACAGTATGTTCAAAGATGAAGCGAGGTAGCGTTGCTGTGCGAACTCGAAAAGAGTGAATAGTGGATAACTGAGGTATATTTCGCTATTTTTTTACGATACAATAAGCTTTATGAAGCGACATATTTTCTTTTTTGCTCCCTCTCTTGTTTTTGCGGCAATTATATCGTTTCTTTTTCTTACCGAAGCTGTCTGGGCGCAAAGCGCGTTTTCCGACAACCTCTTCCTTGTCACGCTTAAGCCAAATCTTCCCGGACCATTAACGGAAGTTACCGCGGAAGTCATATCAAACGGGGTGAACCTCAACTCGCTTGAAATCACATGGATATTGAACGGTAAAGAAAGTCTTCGGGGTATCGGAAAAAAAAGTTTTACTTTCACGACCGGCGAGGTTGGTTCCGTTACCGCCCTTCGTGCGGATATAAATACGAACGAATACGGGCTATTATCTAAAAATATAGACATACAGCCGACCGATGCGGATATTCTCTGGGAAGCTGACACTTACACGCCCCCATTTTACAAAGGCAAAGCCCTTCCGTCATCGCAAAGCTACATCAAAGCCGTAGCCCTGCCGCATTTCATTACGAAGTCGGGAAAAGTAAAAGCGGAAGACCTGGTTTATATGTGGAAAAAATCCTATACCCCAAACCCGAACGATTCCGGCAGAGGAAAAAATGTCTATCTGTATCGCGGGACATACACTTTTAATACCAATACCATCGAAACCATTATTTCGACGCCTGACAACACGCTTTCTTTGAACAAAAAAACGAGGGTATATATCCACGAGCCAAAGATTGTTTTCTATGAAGACAGACCGCTGGAGGGTGTACGGTACGAAGAGCTTCTTCCGGGATCATTCAACATGAAGACGCAAGAAGTAGCTTTACAGGCGGCGCCGTATTTCTTCTCTTTTCAGAATACTGATGATAACGGGGCGATATTTACATGGCGAGTGGATGGAAAAAGGCACGATGTGAATACGGAAAAAAAGTCAAAGTTCGTGTTACGCAAACCGGACGCCGGAAAAGGGACTGCCAGTGTCGTGCTTGAAATATCGAACCGCGGATACGATCTTCAGAAAGCCTCAAAAAACATCAGCCTTTCATATTAATCTTAGGTTCTCGTATTATGTCGAAAAAAAAGCTTTACCTTATTATCGGAATCACCGCCATCATCACGATCGGCTTCTTCCTTGCGGCATATATTATTTCGCAAGACGGAAGCGGATCAGACACGCCGGGGGATAACGCCTTCTTGAATTTCTTCCCGTTCGGAAAAAGCTCAAACAACGGGACGAATACCGACAACACGCCTTCCGGAGACGGTGGTATCAGAGATGGCTTTGAAAACACCATGAAAGATCCGTCATCAGGAAAAACAGCTTTTCCTTTATTGCG
>CAYRXD010000082.1:0-5871 GCA_964428135.1 uncultured Candidatus Saccharibacteria bacterium
GGCGAGCTTTTCATCTTCTCCTTTTTTTTGCATTTCCGCAATAAGGTCTTTCGCTCCTCCTTTCCCGTCTCGTTTGCCGAACCACGACTTAGGATCATTGAAACGTTTTCCCGTCGCCCGCACGAGAATTTGTATCCATATCTGCTCATTCTTGCCGATAGAGCCGAGAAACTCAACTGTCGGCGCAAGCGGGTCCGTCCGTCCCGCTTGCTCTTCTTCTTTTTTTATCGCCGCATCCAAACCGTAATCGACATACGTTTTTATCGGGTAGGGGTCGGGTTTTGTGAAAGCAAATTCCGTCCCCCACATTTCCCATTGGGAATCGCCCGGCCGGTAATCCAAATGAGCGGTGTAATCTTCCGCCTCATAGACCTCGATACCGGGGTACTGCGAATAAAGCTGCGCTTCGATGAAATTCTTGAACTTTTTATTCGTTCGTATGAAAAAATGAATATCGCCGCCGAGCGACACGAGCTCAAGCGAGAACCACGGTTTCACCTGACCTTTCCATCTGCGCTTATACCAATTTCCTTCCGATGTCTGATGCAGCGCCGCAAGCACCAGCTCCATTGAGAGCGGCGTTTTCATAATTGACTTCGGAATACGGATACCGAGAAGCACCCATTCCATTTCGGCTATGTGCGCCGACTGAATATATACCATCCACAGATACCAGAGCATAAAGCCCAAAACTACCGGAAGCCAAAAAGGCGCCAGAGAAAAGAGAAACCCGAGTATGGCGAATACTTGAGAAAACATCGAAAAGAATCCTTCGAACATAGATGCTCATATAATACACAAAATCTTTCCGGAAGAACAGGTAAAAAAATGCTCCGACCATTTTCAGATCGGAGCATGTTCGGCGTTTTATCCCGCCGCCAAACTTTTTGTGATTTTTTCGACAACGCCTGCTGAGGGGTTGGCGGCCAAAATCCGCGCCATCTCTTTTTTCATGAGTTCCTGACGCACCGTATCGTAGCGCCTCCATTCGGTGAACGGTTCCATGAGCCGGAATGCGGCGGTTTGCGGATTGATCGGATCAATTTTCAAAATCGCATCCGCAAGAAGCTTATACCCCCGCCCGCTCAAGTCATGGAATTGCGTCGGATTTTCTTTCGCGAACGTTTCAAAAACCGCACGCACGCGATTCTGATTCGTCCACGGAAAATCTTCCGAATCCATACACCATGCGGCAAAATAACGCGCATTGTCAGCCGGGCACGCGACTTGAGCGCTGTGCCACGAATCAAGAACGTTCGGGTCATGCCTCCATTTTGCGTCAAAACTCCATATCGCATCGTATGCAACCCGCGCGGCTCTTTGCCCTTTCATATTGATGAGGCATGAAAGCGCTGCGAATTCGTCCGACATGTTATCAGCATGCTCAAATTGTTCCTGTAAAACCTCAAGGGTACGAGTAGTGAACGATGCTGCGCTCATGAATTCAAGCGCAACGTTTTTCAAGCGGCGTTTCGCGATTTGCGCCGTGTCAAACGAATGCGGCTCATCCGTCTTATGCTCGTTATAGAGCCACAAGAACGATTGATGGAATTTGTCCGCGATTTCTCGCTTCGCAAATTCCCGCACTTCATGAATCGCGTCCGGATCAATGACTTCGCATTGTCTTGCGAGTTCTTCCTCGCTTGGCAATACGAGCATTTCCGCGAGAAGTTCCGTGTCCATATCATCGTCGGCAAACAATCTTTCATACAGAGAAAGAAGTCCGCCATCCAAAACAAGCTCGCGTTCGTCCTGATAATCCTTTACTAAGGAAAGAAGTGCGCCGCTTGCCAATCGCTTGCTGGCATCCCAGCGGTTGAAGTGATTTTCATCGTGTTGCGCCAGGAAAAGAAGTTCTTGATTAGTGTACGGATAATTCACAATCACCGGCGCCAAGAAATCGTGGTTGAGGGAAAGAATGGGTTTCTTATAGACACCGCGCACGATAAAGGTTTCTTCCCATTCGGTAATCTCAAATATCCCCCCAACATAATCTCTGCAATCCTCACTCAAGAGACCGTAACGTAAAGGAATGTGAAACGGCGCTTTTTCCGGTTGACCGGGAGTCGGGGGACAACTTTGCTTTATGTGAACGGCAAATAGCCTCCTGTTTTTATCGTAGCTTCCGGTGATATCCAATACCGGCGTTCCCGCTTGACTGTACCAATTTCGAAATTGCGTAAGTTTGCAAGGATAGACCCCCGCATCCTCCAGGCACTTCACGAAGTCTTCGCAGGTAACCGCTTGCCCGTCGTGCCGTTCGAAATACAGATCCGTCCCAAAGCGAAAAGTTTGTTCCCCGAGAATCGTCTGCAACATCCGCACCACTTCCGCGCCTTTATCGTACACGGTCACAGTGTAGAAATTCATAATCTCCCCGACTTCGTCCGGACGAACCGGATGCGCCAAAGGTCCCGCATCTTCTTTGAACTGCTTCGTGCGCATCACCCCGACATCGGCAATCCGCTTTGCCAAGCGCGAACCCATATCCATCGAAAATTCCTGATCGCGAAATACCGTGAACCCTTCCTTCAAAGAAAGCTGAAACCAGTCCCGGCAGGTAATGCGATTGCCCGACCAGTTGTGGAAATACTCATGCGCGACCACCCCTTGAACCGTAAGCAAGCGTTCATCGGTAGCGGTTTTGGAATCGGCGACGATATATTTCAGATTGAAGATATTGAGCCCTTTGTTTTCCATCGCGCCCATGTTGAAATCTTCCGTGCCGACAATCATGAACGTATCAAGGTCATATTCCCGCCCGAAGCGTTCTTCATCCCACTTCATCGCTTGTTTCAAACAGAACATCGCGTGATGAAGCTGAGGAATAAATTCCGCTTTGGCGAAAATTTGAAGCTTGACGGTGCGCCCCGACAGAGTAATGAATTCATCATCAAGAGACGGGAAATCGCACGCAACGAGCGCGAAAAGATAGCAGGGTTTGGGAAATGGGTCATGCCACAGGGCGGTTGCGTTCGCTTCATAGGCATGCTCATGCTGCTTGTTGCCATTCGAAAGGAGGACGGGATATTTGTCTTTCGGCGCGACCATTCGTACCGTGAATTTTGCCATCACATCGGGGCGATCGGGATACGGCGTAATTTTTCGGAAACCTTCCGCCTCGCATTGGGTAATAAGAATCCCGTGCGAAGCATAGAGCCCTTCAAGAGCGGTGTTTGCCGCCGGATGAATCCGTGTCTTCGCCTTAAACGTAAAACATTTCGGCACTTCCGGTATGGTAATTTCTTTCCCCGCTCTCCGATATTCTTCCGCACCGAGCTCTCTTCCGTCAATTGAGAGCGAGAAAAGTTCGACTTCTTCGCCGATATTCAAAACAAGCGGCGTACCTTGCGGCAGTCCCGACTTGAGAAAAAACGGAATTTCCGACTCCACTATCGTCTCTTCTTCTCCGAGCGTAAACTGAAGAAAAACCTCCGACACATCATGGGTATACGGCTGATAATCAAGCCGTTTAAGCGTGTTGATTGTATTTTGTTGTGCCATGTGGCACCTCCATTTCAAGTTACTCAAACGCCGCAAGCATTAAAAAGTTTGCGACACCGAAGAAACAGTATCATTTTCTGAAATGATTGTCAAAAAAAATCGCCCCAATGTTTAAGGCGATTTTTTCTTTTTTTATTTACGCAACGGTATATCTTCCGTTCGCATCCTTCTTGAAATACCGAGTATTCTGCAAATTAACGAGGATGGTGTTTTCTTTGACGTAGCGCTCTTTCATGACCTTATCGACAATCTCCTGTTTTGTGAGAGGACCTTCGTTTTGGAGCACCTGGCGGATCACTTCTTTGACCACGCCTCCGGTGTAGCCCCAGTCAGAGAGAACATAGAGTCCGCGGCCAACGAGGACGAATCTGGAATCTTTAATTAACTCATTGTGGCATGTGGCAATATGCGCCTTCTTTCCGAACGTTTCTCTGATGGACTTTGCGACTTCAGTGAAGTGCATCGGGGAACCGTGGCGCCGGATAACAAGGAAAGCATAATCGCGTATTCCGCGCGCATTGATATTTGGAGAAGCTGCCATACCCCAATCTCCCAACGGGTTCTTTCCAAGCACTTTTGAGATATTGAGGAAGCGCTTGGCGGTCTCTTCGTTCTTGTATCGATCGTGCGTATTCAACCGGGACAAAAACCTTTCGATTATTTCGCTTTCGGGAATAAGATCGGTCTCGGAAAGTTCTTTATGAAGGCTTTCAAGCGCGCGATGCACTTCTCGGGATTGTTCGGAGTCAACATGCCAGCGATGGTTGAACGAGTCGTCTTCTTTTTGTCTGGTAAAGTCATCGCCGAGCACGAGATAGAGATTGACATGATTCTGAACGATCTCGTCTTTTGAGATGTGAGAAAGAAGATCCTCTTCGCTTACGACACCGCCCAAGTCGGAGATGAGCTCGCGAAGCTCTGCAAAGACCGGATCAATCTTCGAATAGGCATCGGACTTCTTTATGGCACCGAGAGCAAAGTTCTCAATCTGGCGGACGCGTTCGCGCGTTATGCCGTAATTATTACCGATAGCTTCAAGGGTCTTTCGTTCCGGGGTGTCACCCAAGCCGAAGCGACCGATGATGACCTCCCGCGCTCGCGGAGGAATCGTTCCAAGGAGACCTTTAGTTATTTGTTTTGGCTTAAATGTAATGACTGGCATAACGACGTATTTATTGATTATTAAAATTAACGCTTTAATAAATATAATAGCTTTTGTATAAAAAGCTACCTGGTTGATAATGGTATCTTTATCCTCTTTTTTTCATTTAACATATTTTTACCATAGGTGTCAAACAAATGCAAGCAAAATAGGAGGAAGATAGACAAATCTGAAAAATATGGCTTTATTTCTAGATACAATCTACTATCATTTTCCATTTTCTGCAAGTTTTCCACTCTTGCATGAAGGCAAAAAAACGGCAAAAACGGCGATTTCCCGCCAGTCAGACAACAAAACTAACCAGCCTTCCTTTCACGAAGATAGTCTTCCTCGGCAGTTCTTCCCCCGTCCATTTCTGCACTTCCGGCATCTCAAGCGCCCGTGCGACCGCATCGGTCTCCGAAATATCAGGAGGCGCATCAAAGGTTGCGCGCATTTTGCCGTTCACTTGCACAGCTATCGTTATCGTTCCGCTTTGTGTTTTCGCTTCGTCGTATTTCGGCCATTCGGCGAGGTAAATGGAATTTTCATTCCCTATTTCATGCCAGAGTTCTTCCGCAATATGCGGCGTGAAAGGGGAAAGAAGAATCAAAAATCCTTCAAACATCTCTTGCGAGATTTCTTCTTCTTTTTCCAGCGCATTGAAGAATATCATCAGCGCGGAAATGGCGGTATTAAATTTAAACGCCTCAATGTCTTCTGTGACCTTTTTGATAGTCTGATGTAAAAGTATTTCCAAATCCTTGCCCGACTGTTCTGTTGTTCTATTGTTCCTTTGTTCTATCGTTCTCGCGCCGAGTTTCCACACCTTCTCCAAGAACCGCCGGGGTCCGACGATGCTCTCCGTACTCCACGCCGTCGCTTGCTCAAACGGCCCCATAAACATTTCATACACCCGAAGCGTATCCGCGCCGTACTCCTCTACTATAGTATCGGGATTGACGACATTCCCCCATCGCTTGCTCATCTTGCGACCGTCTTCGGCAAGGATTAACCCGACGTTGTGAAGCTTCATAAACGGCTCGGCGTAATTCACGGCACCGATATCGTAGAGGAATTTGTGCCAGAACCGCGCGTAGATAAGGTGCCGCGTCGCGTGTTCCGCTCCGCCAACGTACATGTCCACCGGCGACCAGTATTTTTCTTTTTCTTTATCCACGAGCGCCTCGGAATTTTTCGGGTCAATAAACCGCAAATAGTACCAT
>CAYRXD010000083.1:0-5358 GCA_964428135.1 uncultured Candidatus Saccharibacteria bacterium
TCTTTTTGTGTTTTATCCACAGGTTGAGCCGGATTTTGAATTTATGGATTCACGGCATGACAATTTCTCCTCAAAAAGATCAGCTGGGTTCAAAGAACTCACGGGAGGAGCGCGAAGCCGTGCATCATTCGTTTGAGGCGAAGGGAAGGGTGCGGAGAACAAAAAAGAACACACCTGTAGCGAGAAAGACACAAAAAAAAGCGGATAAAAAAGTTCGAGAAGGCTTTTCGACAGCTCTCGCGTCTTTTTTCTCCGTAAAAAAAACGCCATCGACCGCAAGTCTCCCAAAAAAGTTCGTTGAGCCGGAAACTTTACAGGCGCAAGCGGCAGATGCGCAATCAGACCGTACCGAACCGAAAGTCCGAACTTCGCGTTCGCTTCTTCGCTTTGTTCTCTTGTTCGCGTCCTTTCTGGGGATCGCTGCGGTTCTTGTGCCATGGACTCCTCGGTTGCCGACGTTTCTTTCGCGGGCGGATGCGGTAAGGCTTTACCCCTCGACATGTCTTGGGGGGTGGGAAAATCCAATGAATGCGGAGGGTGTACCATCTCTTCCGCTCAAATCTTCTTCCGATCAATTCAATGACCGGAATTCCGCTGTGCTTCGCGATGCGCTCGCGCAGATTTTTTGCGGAGGTTTCATCAACGCGTTTCCGGAAGGCGCTTTCCCAAAAAAGATGTTCCTTAAGTTTTCTTGGGCGACCGTCGCTCCTCCCGTCATCTCTTCTGCGGAGGCGCATGATCTCAAAATGCCGACGATGCCGTTCTCTTCGACTACGGGCGAAGTTCTGGACGGACCGTTTATTGTGACGGATGAAATGAGCGGCGCGACTTCAACCGACACCCATCCGAGCCAGCGTCTGCCGACGGATCCTCTTGAGGCAAGCAGTACCGAGACGCTGTCTGACGAACAAGCACCGGTATCATTTTTCAAAAAGTTTTTGAACGTCGCTTTTGCCGCATCTGCCTCGGGAACGCCTGCGAAAAAAAACGAGCAGGGGGAATTTTTGACAGCGACCGGAACGCCGCAGGAAACGAACGCACCTTCTTCGCCGGAAACGGAAAAGAGCGGAACTTTTCCAGACAACCAGCAGTTCTTCGGAGCCGATTTTCTCCAGGTGTTGTATACCCTTGACGGGCAAAATTGGAAACATCTCGGCATGGTGACACGCGAAAATCTTGCCGACCTTTCTTTTCAGGTACCTGTTTCAGATCCGGAAACACTTTCTCGTTTTCAGGTGAGCATTCAAAACGTCATGTCTTTGGATGACTCACCGGCGATTTATCTCGACGCGCTTTGGCTTGAAGCGGGAGAATAGTATAGTATCTGGAATTAAAGCAAGGTTAAGCCTCGCTTTAAAAGCAGTTTAAAAAAGTACAGAAATAAGCGAGGCTTAACCTTGCTTTAAAACTGACGATTTTGTATCATGCTCTCATGATAAGAAAATTTAATTTTGAAATTGGCGGATATTATCACGTGTATAATCGCGGTGTTGAGAAGCGGGATATTTACTTGAATCCGGCTCAGTATAACCGCTTCATGTATCTTTTGTATCTTTCAAATACCTCCATTTCTTTAAAACTCGAGAACATTCTGCAAAATAAGCGAGGCTTAACCTCGCTTGAAATGGCGGAGATTATTTTTACACAAGAGCGAAAAGACCGTCTCGTTGATATAGGTGCTTATTGCCTTATGCCGAATCATTTTCACCTTTTGGTAAAAGAACGGCAAGAAAATGGTATCAGTAAATTTTTGCACAAAATTACCACTGGGTACACGATGTTTTTCAATAAAAAACATGAGAGAAGCGGTGCATTGCTTGAAGGAACTTTTAAAGCGAGATTGGTAAATACTGATGAATACTTAAAATACCTTTTCGCTTACATTCATTTAAATCCTGTCAAACTTATTGATTCCGAATGGAAAGAAAGAAGGATTGTGAATAAACCTCATGCGAAAGCATTTCTCGAAAATTATCCCTATTCAAGCTACTTTGAATACATCGACAAGGATCGGGTGGAGAAATCTATACTCAATAGAGAAGCATTTCCGGAGTACTTTGGAAGCACCAAAGAATTTTCCGACTTCATCGAAGACTGGATGTCTTTTGACGAAAATGAAATCTATCAAAAGTAAGCGAAAACTTAAGCGAGGCTTAACCTCTTCCGACTTCATCGAAGACTGGATGTCTTTTGACGAAAATGAAATCTATCAAAAGTAAGCGAAAACTTAAGCGAGGCTTAACCTCGCTTTAAACTCCTCTCGTCTTGATATTAGAAAACTTAAGCGAGGTTAAACCTCGCTTAAGTTTTGTGCGCGTGTCGGGAAGTTTTCCACGTTAAGCGGCACTGAACCTCCTTCTCTTTCGTGTATAATAGAACGTATAGCCCAATGCTGACCTTTTTACGAAAAAGAGGGCTTGTTGTGTAATGGAAAAGAGACATCTATCAAAGTTTTTTCGTGCCGCTCGTACAAAGTGGTTCAACGGGCTTATTTCCTATGTAAAAAATACACAGAAAAATATACGGAAGCTAAAAAAGAAATCAATAAAAGTTTTCGTGCGCCGCAGCAGCGCACTTACAAAGGCTTTCATTCGGAAGACCCGCATATTCAAAAACCCCAAAAAAAAGCTAGGGGGGCGTTTCATCTCCGTATCTGTCAACGCAAGACAAAACATCATACGGTTTTCGGTTCTCACCGCCGTTATTGCGGCGATGATTGTCGGCACATCGTTTTATACGAAAGCGGAGTACGCGAAGTTTTATCCCGCCGCATGCTTGGGCGGATGGCAGAATACAAAGAACGCGGAAGGGGAACCGAATGTTCCGCAAAATGCCGACCCGGCTCTTTTTGACGACACGAACTCCGCAATCCTTGAGAGCGCCGCTTCGCAGATTTTTTGCGGGAGTTTTATCGGTGAAGTGCCGAAAGACGCGGAAATGCGGACGCTTCGACTAAAGCTTTCTTGGATAACGAAAGATATATTGGAGGGGGGGGCATCGGGAGCGAGCGCGGCGAATATGCCGCAAGCAGATACGACAGCAGATGCGACCATGTCCGCGGATGAAACGGCGACGACAACCATTGTTGTTCCTTTGGGAGAGGATGCCGCCTCCAGTACGCAGGAGATCCTTGATGCACCGGCAGATGCGGTGATCGAATTGAATCTTGACGTTCCTTCCGGTGATACGGCGACCGAAAAATCAGCGGAAAAGACCGAGGAAAAAATAAAAGAAACGGCGGCGGAATCCGCACCCGAAGATACAAAAAAAGAATCTGACACGGAACCTTCCGTGTCTCCAGGCAGCTCATCCGAGGCACAGCAAGAAACATCTGCTCCCGCTACTCCTCCGGCTGGACCGGAAGAAGCCTCTGCATCCGTTGCCCCCGAACTGCCGTCTGCGCCCGAACCTCCGCCGCCAGCTGCTGCCGAAAGCGCACCCGTCTCTTTCTTCAAGCGCCTGTTCCGATTTGCCTTCGCGGAAACCCTGTCCGACGATACGACCGCTTCAACGCCGGAAAGTGTTGTTGCGCCCGGAGTCGTACCGAATGAGCCGGAACCCGTACCGGAACCGGAAGCTCCGGTTGAAATCGATACGCCCGCGTCGGTATCTGAGACAGCGGCGGAGCACGCGAGCGATGAACCGGGAGAGAATACTCAAACCGGAAAAACAGCGGCAGAAGATATCGCCACTCTTGAAGAAGGGATGGCGATGGCGACCACGTCGGGAACGACGACGGAAGGACGGAACGAGGGAACGACGGAACAATCGAACGAGGCGCCGACTTCTCCCGAACTATTAGAAGTGCTTTATACGCTCGACGGCGCCGAGTGGCACAGCCTGGGAAAAGTAAGCAAGACCGATTGGAGAGGCGAGTTTGAAATACCGCTTTCGGCATGGGAAGACATATCCAGGCTGCAAATAAGCGTTCAGAGCCTCCCGAGTCTTGATGAGTTGCCGAAAGTCTATCTTGACGGCATGTGGCTTGAGGCGGAGTATGGCGATTATGAGGAAGGCTGGTCTCCGGATATGTACGCGACGGAAAGCGAGATTGAAGGGTTGCCGGAAGTGCGCGTTGAAGGAAGCAAGATATTCCGCTTTTCAAAAACCGATTTCCGCGCAAATGAAGAGCCGGTGTTCGATCTTTCTCTCAGAGCCGACATCAGTACCAGCACCGGACCGATTGCTTCAACAACGGAACAAGAGTTGTTGGATAGTGAAACAAACGCGACGACGACAGAAATAGCAAGAGAAAGAGCAAGTACGACCGCGCAAAAACGACGTGCCCGCACCCCGCGCCTAAGTATCGCCGGATTCGCGCAAAAATTCCAGAAACTATTTGAGGTTCATGCCGCACCGGCGAACGCGGTAAAGATAGTGCGGGTGTCGGTGACCGGCTTTACCGGAGAAGCTATTCAGGGGATTGCGGACATTGAAACAACAAATGGAAAGCCCGCCGTTCGAATAACAAAACCAAAAGGCGGATTTCGACCCGGCGCTTATGAGCTTCATGTGGATGTTCTGCGCGATGGAACGATATTTTCTTCCGTTCAAAAATTTACCTGGGGCGTACTTGCGCAGAACGCCGATAAGTCCGTGTACCTTCCCGGAGAAACCGCGTATCTTCAAATGGCGGCGCTTGATGATCAAGGATACGCGATGTGCGATGCCGATCTCCGGCTGGAAGTTGAAAACCCTCTCTTCCATACCTCTGTTTTTACCGCGCAAGACGGAACAATTGAAAAGACTCCGACGTGCGCGCGCAACAACGTCACGGATCTTCCCGACTATTTTCTGCACTATCCGATTTCGCCGGTTTCGGGCGCGGGAACATATCATATGACCCTTACGAACCTGACGAACGGGTATCGCGTTACGGACTCGTTTGAGGTGCGCCCGAGCGTGCCGTTTGAGGTGGAGCGCATCGGCGCCACACGCATCAATCCTTTCGCGGCATCATACGCCATGACGATGAATATCCTCGCGAAGCAAGACTTCTCGGGCGAAGTTATCGAGACCGTACCGGTTGATTTTGAGATAACCGCATCCGCATCTTCTTCCCGCCCTTTCCGCGTTGAAGAGTCGCGGGACGAAAAATATATTATTTTTGAAGTTGATATAAAAAGCAGAGATGCCTTTACTCTCGCCTACATCTATCAAGCGCCGAGAGTCTCCCCGCAATTCTATCTCCTCGGACCGCTTCGGTTCGAAGAATCGGGAAACTGGTTCCAAAAGCTTGCTGATCTCGGGTCATCTGATACTCCTGTTTTTGAGGAACAAAGGCAGTGGCAGCTTGCCGGGGACGCGGAGGCGACCATCGAAGCAAGCCTCTCTTCCACTGTAGCTTTCTACAAAATC
>CAYRXD010000084.1:0-5246 GCA_964428135.1 uncultured Candidatus Saccharibacteria bacterium
TCGCCCGCTTTACGAAATGACAATTTGGGGCTCATATCTTGACTGGAAAAGACTATTGAAACTTCTGTTCCATATTAAGAGCTCGGGGGCTGCCCCTGTTCCCTACTTCCCCCGCAGCGACACGTCTCTCAGACGAATCACTTTTTGGGTTTTGGGATGACCTCAAGACCAGTATCTAGTGAGCCGGTAAAATAAAAAATGTTATTAATGCTATTCGCCCATCTTTCAACCGACGACAAAATGCCATAGATAATATTACCAATCTGGTATTCTGGCGTCCCACTCTTTATGATTTTGTCACCAAATATTTGCATTGCTTCCTCTTTATCAATAACAAAACCATGGTCTTTGTACCCGTATACCAATTTTACGGAAACCTCTTTAGGAGTAAACGGTAACTTATCTTTTTGTTTGTGCAAGAGTTTTTCGGCATATTGCATCAGGGACTCAGCGACTCGCTCATAATACCCTATTTGAATTGGCGGAACAGTACGTTGTAAATAGCGTGCGAACATTTCGCCTGATCCTGGATTGTTACTCACGAGCTCAGCAATATGCTCAATAGAATTTTTTAATCCAAGGGTAGGCATGTCATCAATTTGGGGATCAATCGGCCCAAGCTCACTCAAGCTACCCATGTGAATTTCATTTGCAGCGCATGACAAAAGAGTAGCCGCTGATTTTGCATAACGCGGTACTGATACCACAAAGTTGCCGTTACAAAATTCTTGACACAACTTTCCAATTAAGTAAGCAGACGCAGGCTCACCGCCCCCGGAGACGATAACGAGAAGAATCGGCTTCGTCCTATCTCCAAAAGCATTAATGGCTGCATAGATTCTATCAGAATCAGTTTTCACCATCCTGATGTTATCGTAGAGAACGAGTATATTGTATTTGTCTGAATTTACAACTTGAGCAATTTCCTGTTTTAAGAAACTAGCCAATTTTCCCACAAACACTTTTTTATCTATGTCGGAAGGTGATTCTTTTGCGTAGCAATCAAAAAATTGGTCAACCAAATCCACCCATGTTAATTTAGTTTTATCCTTCTCTTCTGGTGTTTTCTGGACTTCGGTTTTTTTATTTCCCATATAATTAAATTCTCAACTCATAAAATTCCAAGTATCTCGTACTAGCAAGTGTTCGTTGTGAAACTAGGGTTTCTCCCTCGGCTAAATTTTTCTGCGGAAAAATTTGCCTGGGCACCGCCTCATCTGTTTTATTTTTTGCGAAAAATAAAACATGATTCCGGCGTTCGAGCCCTAGACGGAAGGCAAGCAGTTGCCTTCCGTCCCGCACTTTTTTCTCCGCCTTCGGCGGATAAAAAACTGCGGGACTAGGGCTCGAACCTAGATACTCAGGACCAAAACCTGATGTCCTACCATTAGACGATCCCGCAATGAACTTTACAAACTTACAACTCCGTATGGAGCCGCTTCTCGGACTTGAACCGAGGACCTTCGCTTTACAAAAGCGTTGCTCTACCAACTGAGCTAAAGCGGCAACTAAAAATTAAAGTTTATTCTTCAGCTTCATTCGCTTCTTGTGCTCCGCGATGTCTTTCAAGAAGAACGATGGGGCGCCTTGGTGCGTTTCGTTCACTCGTTTTTTGACGAGCGCTTCTTCCAGGGCGACAAGCAAACGGCGCATCATCTTCCGCGCCTTATCGATCCAAGAAACCGTTACGCGCAATACTCGGGCGAGAAAAGCCAGAGTCAGTGTTTTTCCCGCTTCCCACATTTTCTTCTCCCAGAGGGCGAAGACGTGAAAGCGTTTTGAGATCTCGCTTCGTGCGGGAAGCGGGATCTTTCCATTCTCAAGTTCCCAGAGCCGGAACACTATCATGGAGATCGAGGCGAGAACAGAGAAGGAGAATATGGAGTAAAGAATATACATGGTTTTTTGGTATCAGGAGCCCTTACCCATGATACTCGCTACCTGCCGTTACCGTGCGACGATGAATCGCGCGAATTTCGCCACTTCGGTTCTTTCACCGAATTTCTGCACGGCAGATTCGAGAAGCTGTCTGATGGTCTGGCTCTCATCTTTGATGAATGGCTGTTCCAGTAAGACTTTTGTTTTCAAATAGTCGTCTATCTTTCCCTGCAGAATCTTGGTGCGGATCTCTTCGGATTTGTCTTTCGGTACTTCGTTTGAAAGTACCTCGGTGACTTTCTGTATTTCTTCTTCCGGCACGTCCTCTTTCCGAAGGTATGGAGGGTTGGTCGCAGCGACATGCATGGCAATATCGTACGCAAGCTTTTGGAAATCTTCGTTCTTCGAAACAAAATCTGTTTCCGAAGAAAGTATCACCATGGCACCGACGCTTTTGTTGTTATGAACATAAGCGGCGACCGTTCCGGCACCAAGCTCTCGCTCGGCTTTTTTGGAAGCGACATCTCCGCTCTTCTTACGGAGCAGAAGAATGGCTTTGTCCATATCCCCCGCCGCTTCTTCAAGCGCTTTTTTACATTGCATGACGGACACGCCGGTCGCGTCGCGCAATTCTTTGATCTGGTCTGTTGTGATCATAAAAGTTTAAAAAACATGCTAAATACAAATCGCCAACCCAATAAGCCAGAAAGCATTTCAGAACGAAAAGCTTATACTCTCTATATTACCTGCCGCGGAAGGCAGACACAAGCTCATCTGCGATAAAGCGAATACTTGAGACGGAAGAGTCGTTGCCGGGGATGGGATAATTTGCATCGCGAATATCGCAGTCGGAGTTTACTAAAGCGATAACCGGAATACCCACTTTCTTGGCTTCGGCAACGGCGATCTTTTCTTTTTTGGTATCCACCACAAAGAGCGCTGAAGGTAACTGGTTCATGTCGGCAAGACCCCCGAAGAGTTTGACCAGGCGGTCTTCTTCTCGCGAGAAAAGGAGGCGTTCTTTTTTGGTGTAAACGTCGAGCTCGCCTTTCTCTTTCTTCTCTTTCAGCTCTTTCATGCGGGCAATGCGCTTCTTCATTTCTTCAAAGTTGGTGAAAATGCCGCCAACCCATCGTTCGGTAACGTATGGCATGTTTGCAAGATCCGCGGCGTTTCTGACAACGGCTCGCGCTTCGCTTTTTGTCCCCACAAAAAGCACGGTTTTTCCGCCTGCGACAAGTGTCCGAATGAACGCCTTGGCTTTTTCGAGGTGTTCGTTGGTCTTTTCGAGGTCGATGATCTCAACGCGATTCTTCATTCCGTAGACCATCGACTTCATGGAAGGATGCCGGCTTGAACGAGAGTATCCGAAATGGACCCCCGCTTTGAACATCTTGTCGAAGACATTTTCTTCGGTTTTGTCTACGGTTTTATCTGCAGTTTTGATTGTTGTATCAGTCATTGGCATCATAATTATTGTATCCTAGCAAAAAAAACAAGAACATGCAACCCGCATCCTACAGGCTCCATTTTTTGTCTTTTAGGCGTATTTTTTCTCTTGTTTAAAGCGATTCGCGATTCCGGCAAGCTTCACAAACACATCGTATTCTTCGCGAGTGAGCAGTACAAAATCTTTCCCTAAAGTTTCCGCTTCGAGACGCTTGTCATAATGGCGTATCAAAGATAAAATCTTCTCTTTTTCTTCTTCGGTAAAAGATCGAAGTTCTAAATTTCTTATTTGAGTTTCCATGCTCCCCATTCTAGATTCCAAACCATCCATTCTTGTTTCCATACGTCCTTCCATATGATCGATTCGCCCCCCAAGGCGAGTCTCAACACCTTCAAACCCCGCCTGCATCATTCTCGCAAGGTCTTCAATGCTCATTTTTTCATTTTTTTCTTTTTTGCCAGTCATGAGTATTATGATACACCAACGGTTACCCTTTTTCAATCAAAAAAGACGTGTGCCCATCCTCCGGGACACAACCCAAGATGGTCTTTATTCTTCACCCTCTTCTCCTTCTTCTCCCGCATGAGACCCGTTTTCTGCCTCAAGCAACGCCTGAATTATAGGCTCGATGCCGCCGCCGAGGATCTTGGGTACGTTATACCACGACTGCTTGATGCGGTGGTCGGTGACGCGGTCTTGGAGGATATTATAGGTGCGGATCTTCTCGGAACGATCGCCGGTACCGATCTGATTGCGCCGTTCATCGGCAAATTTTTTGTTTTCTTCTTCTTCCCGCATCATTTGGAGTTTGGAAGAAAGGAGTGCGAGGGCTTTTTCGCGGTTTTTGAGCTGACTGCGTTCGCTTGAGCTTCGCACGGCAATACCCGAAGGCTTATGGACGATACGGACAGCGGTCTCAACTTTATTCACGTTCTGTCCGCCCGCACCGCCGGAACGGGTGAACTCCATCTCCAGATCGGCAGGATTGATGTCCACCAAAACCGCTTGACGGAGCGGGAGCACAGCGATAGAGGCGGTAGAAGTATGTATCCTTCCCGATTTTTCGGTATCGGGAATGCGCTGGACGCGATGCACGCCCATCTCATGCCGGAGTTCTTTATAGGCGTCTTTTCCGTGGATCTCGAAAACGCCTTCTTTGTACCCGCCGAGTTCGGAGCGGGATTCGTCGATCTTGACGAATGACCAGTTTTTCTTCTCGGCGTATTTTTGATACATCAAAACCAGGTCTCCCGCAAAAAAGGAAGCCTCATCGCCGCCCGCGCCCGCGCGCACCTCAAGAATGATGCCGGTAGCCGCATCACCGCCATCCCCTCCTTTTGGTGCAAGGATATTTTCCATCTGCTTCCAGAGCTCGTCTTTCCGGACGGAAAGCGATGCGAGTTCTTCTTGTGCGAGTACGACAAGATCAGGATCGTCCTCCCCAACGGAGATAATGTCCTTCTCTTGACTCTCCAACCGCTCATACTCTTCCGACAAATAGCGGGTTCTGTGATCTTTTTTGAAATCTTCGATAGTCATGACACTTTTTATTATACCATAGAAAAAACGCCCAAAAGAGCGCTTTTCTCATCAGTAAAGTTCGCTACTTCTTCTTCGGAGCGGCAGCAAGCTTTCGCGCTTTGAATTTTTCGACGCGTCCGGCGGTATCTAAAAGCTTGGTGTTACCGGTAAAGAAGGGGTGGCATGCGCTGCAGATCTCGACAGAAACGTCTTTTTGCGTGGAACCTATAGCAAAAGTAGCGCCACAGGTGCAGGTTGCCTTGGCGTCAGGGTAGTATTTCGGATGTATTTCTTTCTTCATGGTGTGTCCACTATATCGCAAAACATCTTAACTTGCAAGATGCAGAGTTATACAATACAACATGAGCCCCAAACGCCTCCTGCGTTCCGACGCAAA
>CAYRXD010000085.1:0-5205 GCA_964428135.1 uncultured Candidatus Saccharibacteria bacterium
CAAGGGTTCCATGTTTCAATTCTCCCGAAGGATACCCGTTCGTATCAATATAGGAGATCTCTTTCAGTTTCAGCGCGCCTTCCAAAGCTATCGGAAAATACTGTCCGCGTCCGAGAAAGATGGCGTGCTGCTTATCCGCAAGCGTCCCCGCAAGCGTCCGTATCGTCGGCTCAAGAAGAAGCATTTCTTCCGCTTTGGCGGGTATCTTTTTAAGCTCTGCCGCAAGACGGGAAAGAATTTGCGAATTCATGCCTTTTCGCGCGCCGATCGCCAACACCAGAAGCCCGAGCGCCGCCATCTGCGTCGTAAACGCTTTCGTCGAAGCGACGCCGATCTCGGGTCCCGCGTTCGTCATGATCGCAAGTTTTGATTCGCGCACGAGGACGCTTCCGGGAACATTGCACACCGCGAGCGTCTCCGCATTCGGCAGACGTTTTTTGATCTCCTTCTCGCATGCGAGCGTATCAGCGGTCGCGCCGGACTGCGAGACGAACACATAGAGCGTGTCTTGACGAAGCACCGGATCACGATATCGAAATTCGCTCGCCACTTCCGCGCGGCACGGGATCCCCGCGAGCGATTCAAGCCAATACCCCGCCACCATTCCGGCGTGATAGCTCGTCCCGCACGCAATGATATGAACTGACGAAATGGAGTCAAACACAGCCGCCGCGTCCTTGCCGAAAACGCTTTCGAGCACGCGCCCGTTCGATATTCTTCCTTCCAGCGTTGAGGCGAGCGCCTGCGGCTGTTCAAATATCTCTTTCTGCATGTAGTGGCGATAGTCGCCGCGGTCTGCCGCATTCGCTGCGGTCTCGCTTTTCCGGACGGGGCGATCCGCCGGATGTCCCGCCTTGTCATACACCAGAATGCCTGCGATATTCATATCCGCCACATCGCCGTCTTCCAAGTACTTGAAGCTTTCGGTGAAAGGGCGCAAGGAGGTCTCATCTGAAGCAACAAAAAACTCGCCCTCATGATCGCCTTCGCCGATACCGATAACCAAAGCGTTCCCGAAATGCACGGCGATGATCCTTTCCGGCTCGTTCGCGGAAACCACCGCAATATCATACGCCCCGCGAAACTCTGCGATTGCTTCTCTCACTGCGAGCAAAAGATCGCCGTGTTCCAGAAGATGATCATAGATGGCATGAGGGATGACTTCGGTATCCGTCTCTGAAACAAACTCATAATTCTTTTTCAGAAGCCGAGCGCGAATTTCCGCGTGGTTTTCAATAATGCCGTTATGCACCACCGCGATCATGCCATGAGAAACATGCGGATGGGCGTTGTCTTTAGACGGCTTGCCGTGCGTCGCCCATCTCGTATGAGCGATGCCGACGCGCCCGGAAAGCGGTTTGACGCGTTCGCTGATGGCTCGTTCCAGTTCTGAAACTTTTCCTTTTTCACGGACTAAAACAAGTCCCGGGTTTTTTGATGCGACCGCCATTCCGGCGGAGTCATACCCGCGATACTCGAGACGATGAAGTCCCTCAGTAAGAACGGGGACGACATTCGTTTTACTTATTGCTCCAACTATTCCGCACATACTCTGTTCCTCTTCGTTCATGTGATGTAAAAAAACAAAAAAAGATGTCTGCGGACGAAACCGTCCGGCACATCAGCTTGCGCCATGTTCACCCGCCGCCGTGAAATTTCAGTGAAGAGGCTACTCCTTATCCTCCATGGATTCATCTTCCTCCTCTTCAGATCCCTCGTCTTCCCGATCTTCGTCTTCCCCCATCGTTCCTTCGTCTTCTTCGCCTTGATCAACTTTATCAATTTTTGAAGGGTCTTCTTCTTTTTTCTTTTTTTTTATTTTTTCCATGGTAATCGTATTATTTTTTTGTTTCATTTTTTTCATGTTTTTATTCGTTATTAACCCGAGCCGCAAATACCCTCCCACATTGTACAATTTCGTCAATCAAGTTTTGGTTTTTCATCTATAGCTAATTCTAGCATATGCTAGAATTAGCTATAGATGAAAAAGATGGTATCTGCGGCTCGGGTTAATAACTTGGGTTAATAATAATGATAAAAACCGCGCTGCGAATTACGCGAGGATTTACGAACGCCGAAACAGCCGCACAATGGCGGCAAGAATGCACGCACCCAAAAGCGCCGCCAAAAAACCGTAAAGATCAAAATTATTCATGCCGGTTTCCCTGATATACCCCAGAGTAACGCCGCCGATCACGGCCCCAGCGCTGCCGACGAGAATATCGGGTGTTGCGCCGATGCTCGGGTCGGTGTTCATGAAAAGAGATATGACCCACCCGACCAATACGCCGGTAATGATCCAAATAATGATGCCCATAGAGGTAATAAAAAATTATGAATAAGAATGCATTATTCCAACAAACCGTGAAGAGTCCGTGAAAAACGGCGCGGCGGAAAAAAGTTCTTCATCAGAACTTCATCCGGAAACAGTAAAAAAACAATATGTAGCTCATATACCAAATGAAAACTATCAATCAACCCATACCCGCACCCCTGATGGCGTCTTTGTACGAAGAAGATTGGGAGCATTTTTTTTGGAACAAAGAACTCCTTCGTTCCGTCCTGAATCACATGACGGAAGGGTTTGCGATATGCAAAACAGTCGAAGACAAAGACGGCGAACCGATCGACTATCGATTCCTTGAAGTGAACGCCGCATTTGAAAAACTCACCGGACTGAAACGGGAGAACGTCATCAACAAACTGCGAAGCGGGATTCTCTCGGGGGGAGATCCGGAGTTTACGAAAATTTATGGCGAAGTGGCGAGATCCGGACACTCTGCCAGATTTATTGATTACTCAAACACGCTTGAAAGATATTACGACATTCTCGCCTTTCGTCCGGGAAAAGGATATATCGCCGTTTTATTCAACGACATAACCGCGCAAAAACAAGAAGACGCCGCGAAAAATAACTTTATAGCGATCATGGCGCACGAACTCCGGAATCCGCTCATGCCGATCTTTACGAATACCGAAATACTCGACCTCTATCTCGCGGAGAATTCACGGCTGCGGCGCAACATAGACCCGAAAATAAAAGAGTCGGTGGAAGCCATTTCCCGCCAAGCAAAGACGCTCGGAAGACTGCTGGACGACCTTCTGGATATTTCGCGGATCATTCGCGGAAAGATCATCCTCAAGAGAAGGCCGACGGCTCTTTACCCCTCAATACAAAGCGCGATTGAAAATACCAAGCCTCTCTTTGAGTCGCAGAAGCACAATCTTTCGTGCTCATTTCCCTCTTCCCCGATCTATATCAACGCGGATCCGATGAGGATAGAGCAAGTGATCACCAATCTGTTAAATAACGCGGCAAAATACACCAAACCGGGAGGGAACATTTTTCTCACCGCCGCAAAGAATGCAAGCGGCGACGTTCTGATAAAAGTGCGGGACACGGGTATCGGCATAAAACAGCAGAACATACGGAATATATTCAAGCTGTTCGCTCAGTTTTCAAAACCATTCGTGGAAACGCACGGGGATTTCGGCGTCGGATTAAAGATCATAAAAGATATTGTGGCGATGCACGACGGAACGATCACGGTAAAGAGCGCCGGGCAGAGCCGCGGAAGCGAATTTACCGTTCGCTTGCCGACACTCTCCTACCTGCCGGAAATAAAGCCTGAAACGCAAGCAAATAAAAACGGCGCCATTATAACAAAACGAAAAATACTGGTCGTTGATGACAATAAAGATATTTCCGATTCCTTGAAGAGGATTCTGGAACACCTCGGGCACGAGATTGAGACGGCGGATGACGGAAGAAGCGCGCTTTCCAGAGCGAAAAATTTTACGCCCGAAATGGTGCTCTTGGATATCGGACTTCCGGATATGTCCGGCTATGAAGTAGCGCGCATTCTTCGAAAGACATACGGCGAGACGCTGAAGATTGTCGCGCTCACCGGATACGGTCAGGAAAAAGACAAGATTCTCGCACAAGAAACGGGATTTGATCATCATCTGACGAAACCGGTGTCCATCGACACGATAAACCGGATTATTAAGAAGTGCTTTCAATAGAGAATTTGCGGAGAAGAAGTTGCGGACGCATGCCGTGCTTGCTAAATTACAATGTTTCTGTTACTCTCTCATTTATGTCAAACAAACTCAAAGCAAGCGTCTTGCTTGCCGCGGCGGTTATCCTCGCCGGCGGATTTTTCGTTCTGAAACGCCAAGAAACGGTAAAGCCTCTCCCCGTCCCTCCCGCGCCGGCTGTCACTGTGGTCGACGAACACCTCACGATAGACGAAACGCTCCGCGATGTGAACTTCTGCGGGAAGACGTACAAAGTGAAGCAGATTTTAATTGATGGGGTGGATGTGGTGCAGAGAGTGGCGGAGCTTGCGACGAATGATTTGATACCGGAGACGCTGAAAGACGGACCGTACGGACCGAATTCGGATGAATGGAAAACTATTACAATGAAAAAAGAAGAAAGAGCGGAAGGGATTTGTAAAAATGTTTCCTCGCATACCAATATAGGTGGGATAGTAAAAGTTCAAATTATAGGAAGAGCAACAAATATAAAAACCGAAACAAAAACCGAAGAAGGCTACGGTATTTTGCTTAATGAGTCATCATTTACTGTTTTGCTTTCTTCACACGATATTTACGAATCTAATGAATATACAGGTGGAATTTTTGGTCCCATTGGCAAACTCAAATAAAAAAGGTTCCCCGAGGGGAACCTTTTGGTTTACACTAAAACCACTTCACTCGTTTACTCACTGGAAAAGAACATTGTTTACATCGTTGGGATCGACGAACCCTGCAGGAAAGGCGGGATACCACGAACTGCTCGCATCTTTTTGGCAGTCTGTTTGCGGTAATCCCCCCGTACCTGCGTAATTAGTGCCATTAAATACCGCAGTACTATATGCCCCAATTCGCACGCCAAAATGAAAGTGTGTCGCATGACCGTATGGAGTCAAATTTGCCACCGTCCCAATTTGTGTACCTTTAGTTATTAAACCGGGTACTACAGATACCCAGGAATTTACGTGCCACGATACGGTGGTATATTTTTGTCCGTTCGGTGTCGTATGCTCCATGACGATATTTTGCGCCCAACCATCCGTTTGGCTTGCCAAAAGCACTTGCTTCACATAGCCACTCTCCGCCGCAAAAACCGCCGTCCCCGCCGTAGCGGAAAAATCAGCCCCGTTATGCTTTTTGATCAGCCCGCCGCAGTACGTATTG
>CAYRXD010000086.1:0-4232 GCA_964428135.1 uncultured Candidatus Saccharibacteria bacterium
TTGGTGTCGGCACTTCTTCTCCCTACGCGAAGCTCACTGTCTGGGGGCAAGGCACCGGAACCGGCGTGGCATTCGAGATTGCGAACAATGCGAGTACGACGATTGCGAAGTTTCTTGATAACGGCACGGGGTATTTTGCGGGAAATGTCGGGATCGGGAGCACAACACCGGGATACAAGCTCGGAGTGTTCGGAAGCGCCAGTTTCGGGAGTTCCGTTTCCGCCACTCGCAGAGCGGATTTTGACACTTCCGGAAACCTCACCATCAATACGAACAATAATGACAATGTAAACGCTCTTCGCATTACCAATTTCGGCATAACGGGCGTAAATCAGGGCGCCAGTATTCTTTTTCAGCAAAGCAGCACCACGGCTGTTTCCGTAGACGCCGCGAGAATCACCGCGATCGCCGAGGGCGATTATACGGCATCCGCCAATCAGCTTACCGGTCTTTCTTTTGCAACCTTGGGTTCCAGCGGGGTTTTCAATGAAAAAATGCGAATCAATGCCGATGGGAATGTCGGCATCGGCACGACGACGCCCTCAAGCATTTTCGAGATTGGCGATTCGTCATCATCGGATTTAATGGGCAATATAACCAACTCCGGCACCGGTGCGGCATCTTTTGCGGGATTCCAGGCGCGCAATGCATATGCGCCTGCCGTCGATGGTATGCGGATGCTTGCTATGGGTACGAACTGGACGACAAGCGGAGCGTACGTACAGGATGCGGGCGTGCACGATGCAGGGAGCCATCTTTCGGGGGGGCTGCTGCCGCAATGCGTTTTTATACGGGCGGTTCCGCCGATTCGAACGAGCGCATGAGAATTACCGCGGGAGGCAATATCGGCATCGGCACCACTTCTCCCTACGCCAAACTCTCCGTCTGGGGCGCAGGCACCGGAACCGGCACGGCGTTTGAGATTGCGAACAATGCGAGTACGACGATTGCGAAGTTCCTAGATAACGGGAACATCTATCTCGGCTCGCTCAACGGACCTCTTCAGGCGAACAGCGGACTCGTCAGCGCCACCACTTCCGTCACGCATCTCTACGGCGGCACCGGACTCACCGCCACACCCTCCTTCGGTCAAATGCTCCGCGGCACCGGATCCGGCTACGCTCTCGTCGCCACCTCAACTCTCGGCATCGCTCTTTCCGACACATCGGGAACGCTCGCCGTCGCAAGGGGAGGCACGGGGCAAACCTCGTTCACTTCGGGAAACCTGCTCTACGGAGCGGGAACTTCCGGCATACAAAACGTCGCCACGTCTTCTCTTTCCGCCGGAACCGGCGTGACGTTCTCCGGAACGCCGGGCGCCCTCGTCGGCGGTACCGCACTTACCATAAACACGCCGTGGACAACTTCCGGAACCAACGTGTACAACTACTTTTCCGACAATGTCGGCATCGGGACGACATCTCCTCTCGCGGAACTCCATGTCTCCAGTTCCGGTACCGGTCAGATCCGCGTCGATACCACCGCAGCGGGCGATACGCAATTTGAACTCGCCAAACAGGGAACATTGAAATGGACGCTCCGCAATGACAATGCGGGCACCATGAGTACGGACGGGTTTATACTCGAGGACAGCGCAGGCAACGAAAAGCTCGGCATCGGGCAGGCGGGAAATATTTATCTCAACGGCAACGTCGGCATCGGAACCACGACGCCTTCCGCGCTTTTGGACATCTATCGTTCTTCAGGTATTGGTCTCAACGTGGATGCAGGCGGGAGTGGCGTGAATATCGCGCAATTTAGACGGCGTTTCGGGACAGACGGAATGATTGGTATCAATGTGAGCGGCGGCGATCCGCAAATACTTTTCGATGTCGAAGATGGCGGCACGGTATGGAGTGCGGGCGTAGACGACGGGGACGGTGACAAATTTATGATTGGCACAGGTGCTGTGGGGACAGCGGTCAAACTGACCGTCGACACTTCCGGCAACGTCGGTATCGGCACCACTTCCCCCTACTCCAAACTTTCCGTCTGGGGCGCAGGCACCGGAACCGGTACGGCATTTGAAATCGCGAACAATGCTTCCACCACGCTTGCACGGTTTCTTGATAACGGCACGGGATATTTCTTGGGCAACGTCGGCATCGGGAACACCGCACCGAATTCGCTTTTGCAGGTCGGAGTAGAGTTTAGTGATGACACAAAAGGCGTTTTCTCTGTAAATCAACAAACCGCTCTTGGTTCAACCGCAGGAGATAACCAGCTCGTCGCTCAATTTGTAGCGGGAGATGTCTCCAATGACTTTAAGAATATGCTTTATGTGGTGCGTGATGCGTCAGGTTCCAGCTGGACTACCGCACGATGGCATGATGCCATCGGCATTGACACTTCGTTTGATACGCCGGGCACTGACTCAAGAGTGTGGTGGGAGCGCGACCCGGGTAACAATATCCAATCTTGGGGTGATAGCGCCAGCACCTATTTAACCATTAACGCCGGCAACGTCGGCATCGGGACGACGAGTCCAAACCAAAAACTTGCTGTCAATGGCAATGTTCGTATTTCAGGTTTAAATACAGCCGGCACTGGTATCTTTGCGGATAACGGTGTTATTAATGGTATATTCTCACTTACTCGACAAAATACGGTAGCAACCGGGGACCTCTCAATCGCCGCATTCGGTGGTATCGGACTTACCGGAGGGAGCACAACATACGACAATTCCGTTGCTTCGGGATATCATTTGTATGTCACTTCCGCAGGCAACGTCGGCATCGGGACGACGAGTCCAAGCGAGCTCCTTACGCTCGGTATAACAAATGCTTCGTCTCAGGAAAAGGGGTTAGAATTCCTTCGTACGAACAATGCTCCGGCAGGAGGTATCTACTCCATATCCGACTCTTCAGGCCTTTTCAGACTCGCCCTCAAGGACAATGCGGACACTGAGGTTGTAAGTCTTCGCACAGGCAACGTCGGCATCGGGACGACGAGTCCAACACAATTGTTAACCGTTAACTCTGCCGCGGGGAACGCCGGTTTGTTGGTGAGCGGAGGTTTCTCCGGGGGAACGTCTAACTATTTCATGAATACGGTCGGGGATACAAGCATTGGGCGATTGGCATTTCAAAAGTCGCTTGTTACACAGGGTTCAATCGCATACAATCATTCTTCTACGGGCGCCGCGTCAGCTATGGCGTTTGATGTCGGAGGCGGAACAGTAGAGATGACTATTTTAGGAAGCGGCAATGTCGGCATCGGAACGGCGAGCCCGGATGCAACGCTTGAAGTAAGTAAAAGTTCCGCCGGTTCCGTTACGGACGCGCTCGTGTTAAGCAATCCGAATGCCTCATCGATCAATACGGGGGTAGCTTTGCATTTTGACCCAAACGGAGCGGCTTCTCTTGCTCGCACCGCGAGTATCAAGTCGCGGCAGACGACATCCGGCAACTATGCCGACCTTGGGTTTTTTACAGCACCCAGTGATACTCCGTTGGAAAGACTTACCATTACGGCGGCGGGCAACATCGGGATCGGGACGACGAGTCCGAGCAGCTTATTGACACTCGAAGCAAATAACACAGCATCAATTCTCACGCTCTCCAATAATGACGCCAATGATGTACTGGCTGCCGGAACCGGAATTGGGAGGATTTTATTCAATTCTGATGAAGATGGCGATTTCGATACCTTCGCGGAAATCCGGGCAGAGGCTGATCTTACGACTGGGGCGGATTCGCCTGGGCGTCTTACATTTTGGACAACGCCTGATGGGAGCAATACGGGGCTCGAACGCCTGCGAATCAATAACGCGGGCAACGTCGGCATAGGCACCACTTCCCCCTACGCCAAGCTCACCGTCTGGGGAGCGAATACGACTGCAGGCGTGCGAAACTTTGAGCTCATCGACAGCGCCTCCACCACCCTCTTCTCGATGGACAATGCGGGAACGGGGTATTTCTCGAGGAATGTGGGTATTGGGACGACGACGACGACCGGACTAACTCTTCATCTATCTTCAACGAATCCCATTTTGAAGTTTACCGATTCCGATGCTGCGGCCGATGCCGGCGCTTGGCACATGTCGGCGGGGAACACAGACATATTCCGTATTCAGGCAGTTACTGACGCGGGTGTGGGCGGCGGCGATTACATCGACATCACGCGCTCCGGCAATCAAATCCTTGGTATGTCATTCCTTCAGGGTGGCGTCACAAAAAATTTCATCTCCAATACTGGCGCCTCCTATTTCACTTCCGGCAATGTCGGTATCG
>CAYRXD010000086.1:4242-5196 GCA_964428135.1 uncultured Candidatus Saccharibacteria bacterium
AACCACACCGTGGAGAAAACTTTCAGTTGGCGGAACGGTGGCGTTTAGCGGGCTCACTTCTTCGGCGACCGGCAATGCGGTTTGTATCACAACCGGGAAAGATATTACTGATGCGGGAGGCGGCTCTTGCACTCCCTCCTCCATTCGTTTCAAAGAGAATGTTGAAAAACTTTCGGAAGGATTCGCTCTTGACGAATTAAGTAAACTCGAAGCCGTTTCGTTTGATTACAAAGAAGGCGCGTACAGCCCCGAAGACCTCAAAGGTTCCTATGGACTCATTGCCGAAGAAGTTGAAAAAATTGACCCGAAACTCGTGGATTACGGATATGACGGGCAACCCCTTACGCTCAAATTTGAAAAATTCGTCGGGCTTTTGGTGCAGGCGGTGCAGGAGCTCTCGCAGAAGCTCTCGTCGGGAGCGGAGGATATTTTTGTCCGCGCGATTACCGCCGTGAACGGTTTCTTCACAACGCTTTCAACGGACACTATTGAGGTGAAGACAGGGATTGAGATGAAAGACGCGGACACCGGAGAAACATGGTGCGTAAAAATCCGCGGCGGTGAATGGGACAAATATCCCGGCGCATGCGGTGCGGAGCAGATAGCATCGCCCGCCGCTTCGTCCGCAGAGCCGGAGCCTGAATCAATCGTCGCTTCTTCAGATGTTCCGGCGGAAGAAACCGCTCGGGTGGAAAGTATGCCCGAGGCGGCAGTTTTACCAGAAGAGCCGCCTGAAGAACCGACAGTATCTGTTCCTGAATCGGCAGCTTCAATCGACCCAGTTTCGCTCGATTCTGTGCCCGAAGAGATTTCCGAAGATTCAGTTTCCGGAGCGTGATATGACGATGTAAACTAAATCAATGCAGCGCCTCTTTTCCATCCTCATTATTGCCGTCATTCTGACATCAGGAATTTTCCGCATGAGCACGGAAGCAGAGGCCGCGTTCAATAAAG
>CAYRXD010000087.1:0-5065 GCA_964428135.1 uncultured Candidatus Saccharibacteria bacterium
TGCGGTTCGTGTGCAACAGGTATTCAAATGCTTACCTCCGCAACTGACGGAGTGAAGTCGTCATTCGTGGATTATGATAAAAAAGAAGGGGTGATTGAGTTTGATGAAACGAAAGTGACGAGAGAAGCGCTCATAAAAAGTATCGCCGAGCTTGGATATACGGCATCCTAAACAGTCTATAAAGTTCAAAGTCCTTAAAGTCAAAAGTCACGACGACATCGCACTTTACAGACTTTATGGACTTTCGACTTTTGACTCCGTTTTACGACAGCAATTTTTTCGACTTCATAAAGAAGTACCCAACGGATGCGAAGGTCGTAAGCGGCGCAAGCCAATGGGGGACGTGTATGCCGAACGCTCCGGAAAGCATAATGAGTCCGAGGAAGAGGACGGAGTACATCGCGCCGTTCTTGAGGTAGACGTATTTTTGAACGCGCTCGATGTTATTTATAGTGAAATATCGGACGATAAGTGCGCCGAAGCCGTTGCCGACGAGGATAAGCGGGATGGCGAACGTGAAAGCGAATGCGCCGAGTACGCCGTCAATGGAAAAGGTCATGTCTATCACTTCGAGGTACAAAATTTTACTAATATCCGATATATTGCCTTTTCCATGCACCAGTTTTTCTTCGCTTTGTTCCGCCTGTTGTTTGAATCCGTGGGTAATGAAAAAAGCCGATGACCCGATAATCGCGCCGAACGCCATCATGGCATTTATTTTGAGGGCGTACCAGACGATGACGGAGAGCATGATGGAAATGACGGCATAAAACCAAAACCCTTGGCTGTGCAAATATCTTTCTCCCGGGAAGCCGTATTTCTTCGGCTCAAGAAACAGCCAGTGAAAAAAGAGGAATATCAAAAACACTCCGCCGCCCGCGAGGAGTATCGGCGCGGCGGTTTCAAGCGCAGTCTTCACCGCAACGCTGTCTTGGAATGTTGCCAGAAAAGTGCCGGAAGCCCCAAGCGATGGCGCTGCCGCCCAGAGAATAAGGAAGGGGAGAACGCCGCGGACGACGAACACCCCGAAGAAAAGTCCCCACGTGAGAAACCATTTGCGAGCTTTTTTCCCCACCGTGCCGAGCACCTCGGCATTGATGATGGCATTATCAAAACTGCTGATGCCCTCAAACAGTGCAAGTCCGATGATAATTAAAATTGCGGAGAAGATGTCCATAAAGACAGAGAAAACCAAAAAATTATAACGGCTTTTTTAACACATCGGCAAGTTTGTGGAACATGTCGCGTGCGCGGGGGAGTTCCGCGTAGATTTTTTCGGCAAACGCTTCCCGATAGGTATGCACCGTATAGTTTCTCGTGCTCGTCAGGTTAATCCAGTGTTCGTCGTAATCAATTGCGCCGACGCGGAACGCTTCGCGGAAGCAGGTTCTCGGAGAAGCGCAGGCGACATTGTGATTTTCTTCAAGATACGCTTTCATCGCTTTCCATCCGAGTTCAAAACAGAGTTCGAACCGCTTGATGGCGGAATCGCGGACAACGTCATTTTTTGGCAGCGCAAGCACTTCATCAAGCCGTAAGAGGGCTTTTGTAAAATCTTCGTGTAATGATTGAAATTTTGTAGACATGATTATGCGGGTTGAAAAATAAATTCACGAGTACGGGCAACTTCCCGAAATTTTTCCGAAACGGAAGAAAAATCAACAATATCAATTTTATAGAGCGTCGGTATCTCGTCTATTTCCTCAATAATATCATCAATGATTTTTTGCGACACCGGATTTCGCCCTTCAATACCGACGTCGATATCGGAACGGTCCGTCCCGCGCCCCTCTACGCGAGAACCGAAGAAAAACACCGAATAGGCATTCATGTTGATATGCCTGCCGATGACATCGAGAATCTCTTTCTTTAGCTTTTCAACACTATAATGCTCAAGTTTCATACTTTTATGCTACCACAAAAACGATGAAAAACAAATTTTTTTATCCGCGAATCAAAGCAAGCAATTCATCTCGTTTCTCCATCATCATCGCCTCCGTTTTCGCCTCAAGATTCAAGCGCAAGAGCGGTTCGGTGTTTGAGGATCGGACATTGAACCACCAATCGGGGAATGAGATCTTTATGCCGTCCTGTTCGGTGAGGGTGCCGTCTTTGTATTTTTCTTTGAGTTTTGCAACGATGGCGGGCGCATCTTGTACGGTGCTGTTGATTTCTCCCGAGTGGAAATATTTCTTCACTTCCGCGACGAGTTCGGAAAGTTTCTTTCCGGTTTCGGCGAGGTAATTCAACAAGAAAATTGCGGCGAGGGTGCTTGCTTCGGCGTAGGAGTTTTCTCGGAAATAATAGTGTCCGGAGAGCTCGCCCGCAAAAGCGGCGTCTTCATCGCGCATTTGTTTTTTGATATTGGCGTGCCCCACCATGCATTCAAGAGCTTTTCCACCGTTTGCTTCAATGATTTCTTTGACGCTCATCGAAGAGCGCAAGTCATAAAAAATCGTTCCTTCGGGGTATCGTTCAAGTACCGGTCTTGCGAGAATGGCGGTCATAAGATCCATCGGCACAACGGCGCCGGTTTCGTCCACGAAGCCGATGCGGTCAGCATCGCCATCATACGCAATCCCGAGATGTGCGCCGATCTCCACAACTTTTTTCCGAAGCTCGTCTAGGGTTTCGGTTTTGAGAGGGTTTGCTTCGTGCGCTTGAAACGGATGCGCGAGGTCGTCATAAAGGACGACGAGTTCGATGTTTTGCGGAAGCGCTCTATAGAACGGCAATTCGAGTACGCCCATCGCGTTTGCGGTATCAACGACGATGCTGAACTTTTTGTCCCCGAGCTTCCAGAATCCAGAAAAATGTTTCAGGTATCGATCGGCAAGCGCGAGCGGTATGATATTTCCGGTGAGAAGCAGTTTCTTGAAATTTCCTGCCATAGCGCGCTCTTTGATCTCCGTCATTCCGGAATTGCCGCCAATCGGCACAGCGTCTTTTCGCGTCAGTTTGAATCCATTGTACTCCGGCGGATTGTGCGAAGCCGTCAAAGAAACGCTTCCGTCAACGCCGGACTGGTGCGAGGCGAAATATACCATCGGTGTTGTCGCAAGCCCGAGGTCAAGCACATTGCACCCCGCTTCCGTAATGCCTTTCGCAAGTGCGGCAAAGAGGGCGGGGGAGGAAGTGCGTGCATCGCGCCCGATAGCGATATTTTTCGCATTCAAGTATTCGACAAGAGCCCGTCCGATGGCGTATGCGGTATGTTCATCAATCTCGGTCGGGTAAATGCCGCGAATATCGTACGATTTGAAAATTGATTCGTTCATACTTGTTATGTTTTTCGTTCAAAATTATTAACCGCCTTCAGCCACTTTTTTTCATTGTAGGTTATAAACCCCACAACGACAGCCCTCTTTCCGTCTTCGATCATCATAACCTTGCTTATGTCGAAAATGGAAACAGGGTAGTCGTGTATGTCTGCGGTTATAATAAAAGCCCGCCCTTCATATTTAAGTATTTGCGATGCGTGCAGGCAGTCGGGGTATGAAATTTGTCTGGTGTTGAGCGATGGGTCTGTGTTTTTATAGCATGAAGAAAGCAAAGCGGCGCGTTCCACATCTTCAAATCTTGTGTCAACGCGAGGAAATTGCTCAACCCATTTTTTCAGAGAGTCCCGGTCGTTTTTGTTTTGTTGAAAACCGGTGAACTCGAAGTATACGGCGTCGGTTAAAAAAATACTAATCCGGCGTTCTTTTAAAAATTCAAAAACCGGACGAAATTTTTCCGCCCGGTTTTCTTTCGGCATCTGAGAGAGAATATTTGTATCCAGAAGGGCATACGTATTGGCAAAGTTATCGTCTTCGTTCGTTGTTTTCATCTCGTTTTCTGATTATCTCTCCAATTTTGTTTGCGTCTTTAAAAAACTTGTCCATGTCGAAAGTATCCCACCGAAACGGCGGCGGGGTATCGGTTTTTACGGGGTGGCTGGCATTATTAACGCTGATTGTTCGTGATAGCATACTCATATTATATATGAGTATAGGCGTGGCGCAAGTACGGCACCTTGCTTCTTCCCCCCTAATTCTTTATGCTTAACAGCATGAATCAAACGACCTCCGCAACCCAAAGAATCCGCAAAGCCATTCTTCCCGTTGCGGGCATGGGGACGCGGTTTCTCCCCGCCACAAAGGCTCAACCGAAAGAAATGCTTGCGGTGGTGGATAAGCCGGTGGTGCAATATATCGTGGAAGAGCTCGTCGAGTCTGGCATTGAGGAAATTATTTTCGTGACCGGGCGCGGAAAGCGCGCGATTGAAGACCATTTCGATATTTCTTACGAGCTGGAAAATATGCTCGTGGAAAAACAAAAACATGACCTGATCGAGCAGGTGCGCAAAATTCCGCATCTCGCTCGATTTTCGTATGTGCGGCAGAAAACCGCGCTTGGCGATGGCGATGCGATTGATCAGGTGGCGCACCTCGTGGGTGAGGAGCCGGTGCTCGTGGTATTCGGCGATTGCCTCTATGACAGTGTCGTTCCCGGGTCGCTTCAGATGATTGAAGCCTATGAAAAATACCAAGCGCCCATCATCGGACTTGCGGAAATTCCAATGGAAGAAGTGTCAAAATTCGGCGTGATAGACGGCGCGAAGATTGACGCGAGAGACTGGAAAATCAGCCGGTTCGTCGAGAAGCCGAAAAGAGAGGATGCGCCTTCGAATATCGCCGTACCGGGGAAATATGTTTTGACTCCGGAAGTGTTCGCGAAACTCCGGAGCATGACCGAGTGGAAGTCGGGAGAAAAACGCCTCGCGGACGTGTTCGATGCCCTCCTTGAAGAGGGAAGCCCCATATACGGGCGCATACTGGAAGGCACATGGCTTGATACGGGTGATAAATTCAACTTTGTGAAAGCGACGATACATCTTGGACTCAAGCATCCGGAGATAGGGGAGAAACTGAAGGCGTATTTGAAGGGGCTGAAATTTTAGAAAAATTTGACAAACATATCACAATATGTTAAGCTAAAAACCAGATAAGGACTCTTGAAAACAGCGCGCATCAGCCGCGATTTTGGGACGACAACCACCTTTTTTGCCGTTTTCTTTTTGTTT
>CAYRXD010000088.1:0-4960 GCA_964428135.1 uncultured Candidatus Saccharibacteria bacterium
GTCCGCGCCTTAAACTCAAACGGCATCCAGCAAAACGTCATCATCGCGCGGGCAAGCGCCCCGCTTGATACCGTACGCAAAGAAAAGCTTGCGCTCTTCTGCAACATGCGAGCGGAAAATGTCATCTCTGCGCCCGATGTCGCAAGCATTTATGATGTGCCGCTCAATTTTGAGAAAGACAAGCTTTCCGAAATCCTGCTCCGCGTTCTCAAACTCAAATCAAAAAACGGCTCCGACCTCGGCGAGTGGAAGAAATTCGTGGCAAAGACCAAGAACGCAACCAAAGAAGTACACATTGCCATTGTGGGGAAATACTTCAGCACGGGCGATTTCGTTCTCTCAGACGCGTACCTCTCGGTGATTGAAGCCGTAAAATACGCCGCGTACTACAATGGCGCGAAACCAAAAATCACATGGCTTTCGGCGGAAGAATTTGAAGGCGATAAATCTTCACTGAAAAATCTTTCAAAATACGACGGCATTCTTGTCCCCGGCGGATTCGGTTCGCGTGGGATAGAAGGGAAGCTTGCGGTTATCAAATACGCACGGGAAAACAAAATCCCATACTTCGGACTCTGCTACGGCATGCAGCTTATGGTGGTGGAATACGCGAGAAATGTGCTCGGATGGAAAGATGCGAACACGGCGGAAATTGACCCGAACTCCGCGCACCTCGTCATTGACATCATGCCCGATCAGAAAAAGAAAATGAAAGAAGAAAATTACGGCGGCTCCATGCGTCTCGGTGCGTACCCCGCAATCCTTAAGAAGGGGAGTGTTGCCCGAAAATCCTACGGCGGCGCAGAAGAAATATCCGAACGCCACCGCCACCGCTACGAAGTGAATCCGGAATACATCGCGGAAATCGAAAAAGCCGGACTCATCTTCTCCGGCACCTCCCCCGACGGCACCCTCATGGAAATAGCCGAACTTCCGGAAAGCGAGCACCCCTTCTTTCTCGGCACCCAATTCCACCCCGAACTCCAAGCCCGCCCTCTCGCCCCGCATCCGCTCTTCGTGGAGTTTGTGAAGGCGGCGATGAAATCTAAAATATAAAAATTTTTATGAAACAATTTTTAATTATTATTGATGGTCCTATGGGTTCTGGAAAAACAACCATCGGGACTTTGGTACACAAAAAATTAAAACGCACAGCACTTGTGAGTACCGATAGAATCAAGTGGTTTGTGTCTGATTTTAAACGCGGAGCGGAAGACAATAAAATGACGGCAGAAGTGCTGTATGCGATGTGCGAAGAATATATTAAACATGGAATAAGTTTGCTCATCCCGCAAGGTTTTTGGAAAAAGGAATACGTTGATACATATATCAATTTGGCAAAAAAACATAATTTGGAACTTTTCGTTTATCAGCTCGAAACACCGAAAGAGATTTTACTAAAAAGACTTGCGGCGAGACCAACACCTGCGCTTGCAACAAGCCGTGTTCCGAAGACAAGAATTTTAAAAAACCTGAAGACGTGGGAAGAGAATAGGTATAATCTCGGGAAAATTTTTGACACCTCAAAACAGAGCGCGGAACAGATTACCAAAGCGATTCTAAAAGAAGTAAAAAGTAAAATATAAATTTTATGGACTCAATTGTCGCGCAAGTACAAAAGAATTTTGAATCCGTCCCCGACCTTTTTACCGGCACCGGTAAAAAGGTCACAGAAAACGGATTTACTGTTGTGCAAGAAGAACAAATTCTTAAAGAAACGGAGTGGACACTAAAACATGGCAAGGGGTATAAAAACGTAGCAGAGATGTTTAAAGATATTCTTGGTGATGAATTTATCACTTCGTCGGAGCCGACAAACCGATAAATGTGAAAATTATAAACGGGAGATAAAGTATAAATTTTGTGGAAACAACAAAAATTGCGTTATTTAAGGGAAAGGAAATCCGCAAGACGCTGTATCAAAACGAGTGGTGGTTTTCCGTGGTTGATGTGTGCGAAGCTTTGACGGACAGTGTTGATGCCGGAGCATATTGGAGAAAATTAAAACAGAGGCTGATAGAAGAAGGAAGCGAGGTCGTGACATTTTGTCACGGGCTGAAATTGAAAGCATCAGATGGGAAAAAATATGAAACCGATTGTGCAAACACAGAAGGGGTTTTTCGCGTCATTCAGTCCATTCCGTCGCCGAAAGCTGAGCCGTTTAAACGATGGTTGGCAAAGGTTGGATACGAGAGGGTGCAAGAAATTGAAAATCCGGAATTAGCTACCAAGCGAACAAGAATGTTGTACAAGCTCAAGGGGTACTCTGATGATTGGATTGAAAAACGGATGCGCGGTATTGCTATTCGTGAAGAATTGACCGTTGAATGGAAAAATCGAGGCGCAAAAGAGACTCAGGATTATGAAATTTTAACGGCGGAAATTTCGAAGGCGACTTTCGGAGTTACACCGAGCGAGTATAAAAAGCTTAAAGGTTTGAAACGAGAGAATTTGCGCGACCACATGAATGACTTGGAACTCATTTTCACCATGCTCGGCGAAAGGTCAACGACGGAAATCCATCGCACGGAAGACTCAAAAGGTTTGCCGAAGTTAAAGAAAGACGCCGACCGCGGCGGGAAGATTGCCGGCGTGGCGAGAAAACAGTTGGAAAAAGAATTGGGGCGGACGGTGATTGCAAAAGCAAACTACTTGCCGAAGAGAAGGTCTTTAAAGAATAAGAAGCAACTAAATCCGATATGAAAATCATTTTATTTCGCGGCCGGCCGGGTACCGGCAAGACGACCCTCTCTAACGCATTTGCTAAGTATGTGGATTTTCCTGTTTTACGGAAAGATGATGTGTATGATGCCGCCGCGGAATTTGTCAGCGAGCACGATATTCGTAATAAAATATCTCATGGCGTTCTGTATAACATTTTGGAAACTAACCGTAAAACAAATTGTACGTTTATTCTTGATTACGCATTTCAATATCCGGGAGATATTCAAATAATCAGGAAGTGGTGTAATGAGAGGGGAGTTGTTCTGAAATCTATCCTCGTGACCTGTAGCGACGAAAAATTGTGGGCGGAAAGATTAAAAATGCGGGCGGAGAACCCCGCGCCAAACCAATTGCTAACAGATTTTGAATCATTCGAGAAACTTTACGGCACAATGCAGTTACTTCCCGAAGAGGACGAGCTATTTGTGGACACCATAAATTCTGTTGGAGAAATTTTAACCCAAGTCATTGAATTTATCAGCGAGAAAGATAAAACATAAACATTATGGACCCGATTATAGCTCAAGTGCAAAAGAATTTTGAATCAATTAAAAAAGAGCAGGACGGCTTTGAGTTTTGGTCTGCTCGGGATTTATCTCCGCTTCTGGGGTATAAAACATGGGCAAAATTTCAGGAAGTCATAAAAAGAGCTCAGGATGCGTGTAAAACAAGCGAACAATCCGTTAGCGACCACTTTTCGCCGGCGCCGGCGAAAAGTACCGGCGGAAGACCCCATGAAGATTACTTCCTCACCCGCTACGCCTGTTATCTCGTCGCACAAAACGGCGACCCTCGAAAAACGGAGATTGCTCTCGCTCAAACGTATTTTGCCACGCAAACGCGGAGGCAGGAGCTTTTTGAGGCGCGAACAAAAGAAGACAGGCGGCTGGAAGCGCGGCAGAAACTGAAAGAAACGGAAAGCAAGATTGAAACCACTGTGTACGCGCGGGGCATAAAACTTCCGCAGGAATTTGCGACATTTAAAAACAAACACATTGAGGCGTTATATGGCGGCATCGGAATTTCCGATTTGAAAAAGAAAAGAAAAATCCCGCCCGCGCGAGCGCTTGCGGATTTTGACACGCATGTTGAGTTGAAAGCGAAAGACTTTGCACTCGCGATGACCGACCATAATATAAAAGAAAAGAACCTTTCGGGAAAATACAAGTTGGAAGAGGAAGTGGTGAAAAACAGTAAAGCGACCCGTCAGACGCTCTTGAGCCGCGGCATTCGCCCTGAAGACTTGAGGGCGGACGAGGATTTGAAAAAGATAGAGCAGAGAAGAAAACAGGAACAGAAACTTTTAAAGAGAAAATAAATAAACTACCATGAAAATCACCATCTGCGGGAGTATTGCATTTCATGACGAAATGCTTGAGGCAAAAGAAAAACTTGAAGCATTGGGACATGAGGTAAAATTGCCCCCGACCGAGATACCGGATGATTCGGGGAAAATGATTCCTGTGAAAGAGTATTATAAAATACGGCAAACGGCGGCAGATGGCGACGCATGGGTATGGGACAGAAAAAAAGAAGCGATAAAAAAACATTTTGATAAGGTGGCATGGTCGGAAGCGATTCTCGTGCTGAATCACGACAAAAACAGCATCGAAGGATATGTCGGCGCAAATACGCTTATGGAGATGGGGCTTGCGCTACACCTCGGAAAGAAAATCTATCTCCTGAAAAACATCCCCGATATTTCTTACAAGGAAGAAATTCTTGGAATGAAGCCGGAAGTGATTTACGAAGAATTTGATAAAATTAAACTGACATGAACTGCCCATTTTGCGACATTCTTGCTAAAAATACGGAGAGGATCATACGAGAAAGTAAAAATACTTTCACGGTTTTGAGCAATCCGCGGCTTGTATCGGGGCATCTGCTTGTGATACCGAAGCGTCACGTCGAAAAATTCAGCGAGCTTTCGGCGGAGGAACGGAGTGAGCTTTTTAATGAGACGATAAAACTGGAAGAAATAATTCTTGAAAAATTCGCTTCCGGATGCGACATGAGCCAGCATTACCGCCCGTTCATTCAGCAGAACCGTTTAAAAATAAACCATCTTCATATTCATCTGCGCCCGCGGGAATTTGAGGACGAACTTTACCAGAAAGTTATGAAATATGAGCGTGATGTTTTTATCGATTTGTCGCAAGAAGAATTTGAAAAATGTAAAAAAGTTTTTGCGTAACAGAAAATGGGGCAAAGATCGCCAAAGCGATACTTGACAAAA
>CAYRXD010000089.1:0-4930 GCA_964428135.1 uncultured Candidatus Saccharibacteria bacterium
CGCCCGCTTTACGAAATGACAATTTGGGGCTCATATCTTGACTGGAAAAGACTGGCGGCATTGGGGTCTAATTATAGAGTCCGAAGAGTTCGGGACGAAGTAGCGGTTTGATGTCCGGATCAAAAATGGAAACTTCAAAGGTCGGCGCCCCCGCAGCATACGGGGCTATTTGGTAGTTTTGAAATTGAAAAACTATTGCATCGCCAGAAACGGTAAAAACCGCAAAATTCTCAATCTTCGGATCAAGACCGCTGCCGAACGTTTTGCCTTTCGGGTCAAACAGAATATCGGGATCGTTTTTGAAATGTTCCGTTGCTAAACGGGAAATGCGCGCGAGATACTCCGTCTTCAGCAAAAAAAGATCATCAAGCGCATATATCTTGCCGTTCATATCAAACGTTTCCGATGAATACGAAGCGTTTCCATGAGCGCCGCCGTCATCTCGCCAGTCCTGATAGAGGTAACTCACGAGTTTCTTCCCGTGAGAAGCTTCTGGCAAGGACTGCGCACTGACACCCGCGGAACTTCCGGTATTGATAACACTTGGGTCAGAATACTCCTCCATAAAACCCGCAATGAAATCTCTCACGTGTTTTTCCGCGCGCTCGGCAAAAGGGGTGTTCGTCTGATACGTGCCTTCTGCTTCTACCCAATTCGCACTCGATTCTCCTTCCGTCGGAAAAGCAGTCTTCTTAAACGAGGCGGTTTTTACCTCCGCCGGGAAAGTTACATCGGGCAAAACAACGGCTTTCGGCACAGACGACGGTACGATGGGAGGAGTATCGACATTATTTTCCGCCCGTTTTTGCGCCACATAAGAAAACACCCCGCCCGCCGCAAGTATCACTGCCGCGAAAGCAATGAACCTGCGAACGACGAGGTGTTCTCTTTTGCTCTGTTTTTCCATACTGTTTTAGTATAGCATGAAAAATGATTTCTTTCTTTATTTTTTCTTTTTTGGAGCAGGAGATTTTTTCGCTGATTTTTTCGCGGCGGACTTTTCCGAATTCTTCTCTTTAGCGCCATTTTTTGCCTTTACGGACTCTTTTCCCGTTGCTGTGTCGAGAACTTTTTTGAGTTCCGCGGCGTCAACGCTCTTTTTTTCGATTTCTTTTTTAGACGCTTCGACGAAGACGGTTTTTGCACCGGTCCCCATCCCCGTTAATGTTTCGACGGCTTTAATGAGGCGATCGAGCTTCATGTTCATCTCCGAGACCTGCCGTCTTAAACCGTCATTCCCTTCGCTTCCCCTATTCTCATAGTGAGTCTTCGCCGGAACGCGATCACTTGCGCCTCTTTTACTTGAAAAGCATTCTGTGCAAAAAACGGGCTTTCCATTCATCGGACGAAAAGGAACTTCGCAACGCTTTCCGCATTCACTGCAAGTAGCTTGATGCATTTCCTTGTTTCCCTCATCCCAAGTTTTCTTCTGGAAATTCGACCGTCCGCCAAAAGCGCCAAAAGAGTTGTCTCTTTTGTCATCTCTGTTGCCATTTCTTCCGCCCGACCGAAAGTCCCCTCGTCCCCCTTGATTGAATTTTCCCATATATATTTAGAGCCTAATTCTTACGTTTGTAAAAGTACTTTCACTTTAACATATTTTTTAAAATAACGCAAGAGCCAAGAGCAATCAGCACATACCTACTTGAGAGCAAAGGCTTTTTTCACTTTCCCGACATAATCCAATTTTCCCCAGGTAAAGAGCTCTACTTTTTTCTTAATGGTTTTCCCGCCCGGCGCGGTGAATGTTTTTTCAACCGTTTCGTTCTTGCGTCCCATGTGTCCATACGCGGCGGTTTCGGCGTATATGGGGTTCCGCAGTTTTAAGCGCTGTTCAATAAAGTAGGGGCGCATATCGAAAACCGTTTCTACAATCTTGGCAATCTGCCCATCGCTCATATTCACTTTGCCGGTTCCGTTCGTGTTTACATGCAGTCCGCAAGGATTGGCGATGCCGATGGCGTACGAAACTTGTATGAGCGCTTCGTCGCACACGCCGGCGGCAACCAAGTTTTTTGCGATATGGCGCGTGGCATACGCCGCAGATCGATCGACTTTACTCGGGTCTTTCCCGGAAAAAGCGCCGCCGCCATGAGCGCCTTTACCCCCGTACGTGTCAACGATAATTTTGCGCCCCGTGAGCCCCGTATCTCCGTGCGGTCCGCCGATGACGAAGTTTCCGGTGGGATTGACATGATACGTGATTTTATCGGTAAATAATTTATGGAGAGAGGTCTTCAGTTGTTTTTTCACTCGCGGAATCAAAATGCTTTTTACATCTTTCATTATCTGCGTTTGCATCGCTTGCTGGTCGCCGCCGGTAAAATCATCATGCTGAGTGGAGATGACGATACTGTCTATGCGCACCGGCTGGTTGTCGTCATTGTACTCAATAGTGACCTGGCTTTTCGCGTCCGGACGGAGATACTTCATTTGTTTGCCTTCTTTTCGGATAGAGGCGAGTTCCAAAAGCAGGCGATGCGCCAAGTCGAGAGGCAACGGCATATAGTTATCCGTTTCGTTCGTCGCGTACCCGAACATCATTCCCTGGTCCCCGGCACCTTGGTCTTCTTTCTTTTGGCGGTTCACCCCTTGATGGATGTCGGACGACTGTTCGTGTATTGCCGATAAAATTCCGCATGAATTCGCCTCAAACATGTATTCGGATTTCACATACCCTATTTTTCGGATAACATCGCGGGAAATCTCCTGCACGTCCAAGTATATTTTCGATTTCACTTCGCCCGCCAAAACCACCTGCCCGGTCGTTACGAGCGTCTCGCACGCCACGCGCGACTGCGAGTCGAACGCTAAAAAATTATCCACCAATGCGTCCGATATTTGATCGGCAATTTTGTCCGGATGTCCTTCGCTCACGGATTCGGAGGTAAATAAATGTCCCATTTTTTTATATTGAGTTACCTGATAAACCTTCTTGAAGTTTTTTCCATATCGCCATTGTATCAAGCGAACAAGAAAAATAAAAGAAAGACTTAAGGGCACCCTTCGCTTAAATGTTGCAAAAAAGGCGGTCTTACCGACCGCCTCTTGGAGTCATCAACTCCCCCATTTCTAACCAAAATCAATCATCTTTCTTTTTCAAAAGCCGCGGGTCAATGTCTTTGTACGCATTTTGCGCGATGGAGTTGTACACGTTTTTCAAGCGCGAAACAATCCATTCACAAAAATCTTTTACCACATCGGCAAGAACATACCACATGACGCTCCACGGCCAAAACATAATCCATGCCACAATGCGGTCTTTGTTTTCAGACCATGTTGGAACAGACCTATTTCTACTGTATTCACAGTTCCAGTCGTGTAAAAACTCGTCGGGGATTCTGCCTGTTTTAAACATTTGAAGCCATTCGGCTTTCACTTTTTCTATTTCACCAACTGATTTACCGGCCGCGCCATTGTTTTTCAACACACGGTCAACGTATTCATTGCCGTTGGTTCTGTGTGAAATATCCCTGATGCGGTCTTTTATATAACATGAAAGCTCTTGGCTCAACTCGGCGGCTCGTTTTCCGGTAAAACTTCGCCATTTCCAACAACTCCAAGCGGCACCCGCCGAAAAATAGACGGCAAGGAAAGCAAACGTGAGCCACGGATGATGCCAGATTAATCCAAAAAGGTTTAGATCTGAAACAAAATACAGCAAGACCGCAAAAACGAAGACTGAAACGAACCCCCACCCGCCGCGTTCAAATTCCACAAACGCAAAAAGGAGACAGAATTCCGCAACAACGATTAACCATCCCCAAAACCCGAGACCGATTACGACGCCAAGCGCCAGTGCTTCTGGTGTACCCATTTTAGTAACTCCTCTATGATTGAGACAATTTCAACGAGCGGCACAAAATAACCGCCTCCGATAACTTAGCATAAAAAGTTCTAACCGTCAAGAAAAATCGCGGTATCCTCCGGACTTTAAACTTTCAACTTTTTACTTTTAACTTTCGACTCCTTACTGATACTGTATATAAACCGGCTGAGGTGTGAGTTTCAGAACTTCCTCCGGCGTAAGCACATGCGTGCTTGGAGCGCGGAGGTCGTTTTTGTAAAAGAGTTTGAAGCCCGCGAATTGTACCGGTTCGTAATAGATGACCTGCCGATACGTGTTGAGTTTTTTCGCAGGATGTCCCCACCCGTCCATCGCCATCACTATCTGCACTTCAGGCAACGGTTTGATTTGTTTATAATGAGTCACCATGTCTTCAGTAAAACGATGCACAATGAGAATTTTCGGCGGCAGATTATTTTCTCTCGCAAGTTTTGACAAGTACTCGGCGGTGTAGTTTATGTCCGCGGCATCCATCGTGCCGATGACAGTGCCCGGGCGCTTGCCGGTCTTCATGGAAAACTCGGGGTCGATACCCAGATGCACGTTCGGCATTTTTAAGTATTTTTCAAGAAGCGGCAGTTCCGACTGTACCGTACTTTTGCCAACCTGAATATCTATGAAAACGAGGGCGTCTATTTTCTCCGCCATCCGAAGTACCTCGTCTATCTGCTCGTCCGGCATGCGAAGACGATATTTGCCGTCTCTCCCCGCGCTTTCCTGCGCGGTAACCGCAATATAGTGCAGCGCCGGAATCACCGGAGTAGCCGGGTCGGCAGATTCCCATTTTTTCACTTCTCCCTCGAGTTTTTCAAGCATCACGTCCTCAGGATACTCCCCGAGAACCCCCATGCCTTTGGAAAGCAAGTTTCCGTAGTAGGCAACGATGCGATTAAAGGGCAAGATGGCTCCCGCGTTCGGGTAAACGGCTTTCACCGGCCAAATTCTTTTGGTCGTCGAAGCCGTTGTGCTGGCGTAATTTGCAACCGCATTCATCTTCTCATCATAGAGAGCCGTGTCCAGACGAAGCGGTTCGGGCTCCGGAACAGGGACGATTTCCGGAATCTTTTCCGCTTCACCTTTCAC
>CAYRXD010000090.1:0-4924 GCA_964428135.1 uncultured Candidatus Saccharibacteria bacterium
ATCCGTTTTCAAATCGCCGCGAAGGAAATCCTGTTTGGTCGTACCGGCTTCTTTTACCGCAGGAGAAGTTGGCGTTTTCACAGAGAAGATGTACCCACCCAAAAGAACGGCGAGCAAAACGGCGATGATGATAAGTTTGTTTTTCATTTTATTATTTTGTTATTATACCATTAAAACCCTTTCCCTTCATCCACGTACGCCGCGGGTATAGTTCGCGTACGCGAACTATACCCGCGGCATGGTTTACCGGCTTACTTCCCTCTTGTAAAAAAATACGTTCCAAGAAGAAAAGCGGTTGTACCAGCAAGAGTGGCGGCAAGCTGATACCCAAAAGAAAGAACCGCCGCGTATGAAAAGAAAATTCCGAAAGGAGTTACTCCGAGTACCGTTGCCAGAAAATATTTTCCGTACTTCATATCCGAAAACAATCCGAGCGCATAGCTTAAAAAGTCGACGGGAAGAGCCATTCTCCATAATACCACCGACCAAAAGATGTGCTTGGAATGCGCGTACTTTTCCATCGCTTCGATTTTTTCCAAAGAGACGACTTTTTTCACCAAAGATTTTCCAAACCGGCGCGCGAGCCAAAATGCGATCTGCGCGCCGAGCGTCCAGCCGAGAATGCTCAAAAGCGCCGCATGAAACGGATCCCAGACATTCGCGGCGACGGGGAGAAGAAAGCCGACGCCAATCGGCGGGATGACTATCGCGAGAACCACCAAGAGCACGTAGAGCGGCGCGCCAAAGATGCCGCCCATCCCGACAAGATATTTCAGCTCCTCGGCGTATTTTCCGGAAATCTGCGAGATAATGATGAAAATCGCCGAAGCGACAAGCAAAAGAACGGCGGAATGGAGCAGCTTTTTTACTCGCGCCCGTCTTTGAAAAAACTTGTCCATGACTATTGCGCGGTTTTATAACCGCAAGCGAGGAGAAAACGAAAGATCTTCTTTCGTTTTCTCGGAGTGCCGCGGTTATATACCCAAAAGTTTCGCAAACCTGCGGCTTTTGGGTATACAATCGCGGCGGGCAATGACGATTAAAAGAATCGCAAGGAAAAAAATAGTGCCGATGCGCAGCCATCCGCGAGGCGCGAGACCGTCCACGTCAATGATGAACTCTTTTGAAACCGACTCTCCGTCGAGAAAAACGCGTACCGACCACTTTCCTTTTTCCGGAAACGAGTACGACGAGCCGTAATGCCCCGGCGTTTCAAGTATCGCGGGGAGGGAGAAACTTTCTCCGCCGTCTTTTCTTGAAATTCGCAAGGAAACCGCCACCGAAGAAACAGGCGTGTGTGATTCCGCGTCTTTGAGGATGATGTCAAGATGCGTTACTCGTCCGACCACGGGAAAATCCGGATCTGTTTCAAGCGAGACGGCGATGTTTCCTTCCCGCGCCGTCTGCGGCATCTTCATCAAGCCGTGAGCGAACGCGGGCGTAGCGGAAAAAGAAACGCCGGCGAGAAAAATAAAAATGGAGAGTATGGTTTTCATGGCAATGCGTTCGGCGGGGTGTTATTCGCCGCTCTTTTACACCGATACCACGCGAGAGTAATCGCAAGGAAAAGAATCATCGCGAGCCACGGCGCGGAGGGAACGTATTTCTCGACCTCGGAGGGCGGCATCATGACGCCGAAAAAATTCGCCGCATCGGTCGTCTCCGCAAAGCGCGGCGCGACGGTTTCAACGAACCGATTCCAGCCCTTGTGAATGAACGATTCCTCCCACCAGTACATTCCGAAAAGACCGTACTGGAAAATAAAAACCCCCATGGAAACAAGCATCCAGCCCATGAACGCATCAACCGTTTTTCTCTTCTCCGCGACCCAATGCACCGCATTGAAACCGATAATGGCGAGAAGAGTGATGAAAACCAACGGCACGGCGCGCCCCAAACCGTGCACGAGTCCAAGCCAAAGACCCGTCGCCGGATCCGCCGTTCCTGCAATGTAGACGAGTAGGACATAGAACGCGGGATTCGGACAGCCGACGCCGGCATTCCCGAGGAACAACCCCATGAAGAAAGTTTTCAGAATATCGGATTGTTTTTGCACGAACGAGGGAAGTCCTTGTTTGAATGCCGGAATTTTTATGCCGCCGAGTTTGAGTTGATAGAGTCCGAAAACATATGCGAGAATGCCGGCAACGGCGAACATTGATCTCGTGAGAGAATCCATACCGAGCCACTTGCCGATTACCGCAACCGTTACGCCGTAGACGGAAAGCGTGATGGAAAGCCCGATGCCGAATGATACCGCCATAAGAAGACCTCTCATCGGGCGCTCCTTCATCGCCATGGGTACGATGATAAACACGAGCGGAAACGTGCAGGGAAGAAATATCATGGAAAGCCCCGCGGCGAAAGAAAGAAGCGCCCCCGCGCCGCTCGCCGATGCGAGCGGATTCACGGCAAGCCATGCGAGTCCGCCGAAAAATACGGCGAAAAGCGCGATGGCGAGAATAACGAACATTGCGCGCGGCGGTTGCGATTCCGGTGATATGTTTTCCTTACTCATAAAAGTTATTGCGCGCCGTGCGAGAACAATTTTTTATTGTACCATACCGCAATCATGATAATAATGATGCCGGTTCCCCAGATCGGCCATCCGCCGAAACCCTCTCCGCCCCACACATATCGCCCGAGATAGAGGAGAATCCCGCCGAGGGCGAGCAAGAGCGTCGGGCGGATATTTTTGTGATACCGATAGTCCAAAAGAAATCCGCCAAGCGCGACAAAAATAAGCGCGAACGCAATCCATCGCCAAGCGGGAATGACCGCGGCGATGCCGAGATAGGTCAGAAGCGATGCCGACCCAGCCCAACACGCGGGACATATCGCGATCGCTCCCGCGCCGAGGAGCGGACTTAAAATCGTGCGCATTTTTTGTTTTAGGTTTTGCATAAATGTTTTTTTAATTTATTTTATAAAAATGCGAGTTTTATATGCAGCAGCTTAATTGCGACAAGTCTTTTCTAAACGCCAACGCAGCGTATTTTATCGCTTCGGAAAGCGTCGGGAACACCGGCTCGGAATTGAGCACATCATCTATCGTGTTTTTGTTTTTTATGAGCACCATCGCCTCGGCTATCAAATCAGCCGCGCTCTGCGCCAAAATGTGGACGCCGACGATCGCTCCCGTTTTCGGATCAACTCCCATTTTAATCATTCCTTCAGTCCGTCCGATGATCCCCGCTTTTGGAATTGCCGTAAACGGCACGGTACGGCAAGCGCAAACGCCGTCGCGCGCCATCTGCGCATCTTCGGTTAAGCCGACACTGGCGTACCCAGGGTCGGTAAATATGGCGTAGGGCACCGTACCGTAATCAATTTTGTTTTGCTTGCCCGCAAAAATATTTTCAACAACCAATGTCCCTTCGTGTCCGGCGGTTGTTTCAAGCCGCATCGGCAAGCCGGTCACATCACCGACGGCAAATACATGCGGTATGTTTGTGGCAAAATGTTCGTTGACGACAATCGCCTTTTGTTTGTCGGTCGCCACGCCGACAGCTCCAAGATTCAAATCATCGGTATTGGCGGTTTTCCCGGTTGCCAGGAGTATCTCGTCAACGGCGAGAGTTTGCGGAACCCCGTTTACGGTAAAAGACAGTACTTTCTTTCCGTCTTTCCGTTCCGCTTTTTGCGCGTCCGCTTTTGTGTGTATCGTGATCCCTTCACTTTCAAGCGCTTGGTGAAGACCGGCGATTAAGTCTTGCTCGCCGTGAGGAAAAATGCGCCCATCGTACTGAAGAATCGTTACCTTGGTGCCAAAACGAGCGTATGCTTGCGCCAGCTCAAGACCGACCGGTCCCGCGCCGATTACCGCCATTTCTTTCGGCTGTTCTTTCAGAGCCAAAGCTCCTATATGAGTGACATACCCCGCTTCGCGTATGCCTTCTATCGCCGGTACATTTGCCGTTGAGCCGGTGGCAATAATGAACTTTTCCGCCGCGTACTTCTCATTGCCAACCATGATTTCTTTTTCTCCGGAAAATGAAGCCATTCCTTCCAAGAAAGTAACGTGCTCCAGATTTTTGAGAACCTTTTGATATTTTTCATTGCGAAACATCTCCACCATGCCGAGCTCATGCTCAATGACTTTTTTTAAGTCAATATTCTTCACTTCAATGTCAATTCCCGGAATGCCGTGATTTCGCGCTTGATGAAGAACTTCACCGGCATGGAGGAGTATTTTTGACGGCACACAGCCGACATTCACGCACGTGCCGCCCGCGGGAAGCCCGCCATTGACGATCAGTGTTTTCTTTTTGAGTTCGTTGGCTTTTATGCCCGCCGCAAACGCCCCCGCTCCTCCTCCGATGATGATAAGGTCGAAATTTTTCATGCTGTTTGTTTTCTATTTGTTTTATTTTTGAATAATCTCTTTTTCGGAAGACTCTCGTATCTCGCACGACCGGCATTCCTCTTTGTATTTGCGCCAATACACGACCATAAGGAAAATCATGAGTGCGAGCAAAGGGTAGAGGATGAAATCAAGATACGGAGCGAGCGCGGCAAAACCGACCGTTGTTACCGCAATGACGAGAAGCGGCGTAACGCAACAGATGGCGACAATAAAAGCGCCGATGGATGACGATTGGAATTGTTTTTTTCGTTTTTCTTTCATAATTATTGTTTATTCGCATGCGCCGCGCAACAGACCTTTTTGCAGAATTGATTGACATGATTCTCCACCAATTCAAGAAGGGGTCCGATGGTTTTTTTATTGAGGGAGTAGATTCTTTCCGTACCGTCCGTTTCCGCTTTCACAAAACCGCAGGTGAGGAGGCGCTTCAAGTGGTGCGACACGAGGCTTTGTTCGTATCCGAGATTCTCGGCAATATCGGTAACGCGATACGGCTTATCCGTCAAAAGATGGATAATATCCCACCGCGTTTGATTGCCGAGGGTTTCAAAAAAGAAT
>CAYRXD010000091.1:0-1892 GCA_964428135.1 uncultured Candidatus Saccharibacteria bacterium
AAGCGTCAGAAAAAGAAAAAGACGCGACGCGCAGCGTGGAACGGGACTTGTTTGAAATGATGGGGCGGAGAAATGAAATACAGTCACTCGTAAATTCCTACCGCTCAAAACTCTGGGAACTTGAGCGCGAAAATACCGATTTGAAAGCGGAGCTCTCCGAGGCGGGAGTGCTTATCGGGCGAGATATTCTTGAGTATGCCGATCTCCCTATTTCAGTAGAGGATGTGCTTTCGGAGGAAAGGGAAAAAGGAAGAGAATACCAGCGCGAACGCAAAAAAAAGATAGAACGAATGAAGATTCGCATTGAAGAGGTTGGGATAGGGGGCGGCGAAGATATTGTGAAAGAATTCGATGAAGTGACCGAGCGCGATGCTTTTCTTGAGCGCGAACTTGTCGACTTGGAAAAAAGCGCGGCGGCTTTACACGACCTCATCGGCGATCTTTCCGAAAAATTAGCCGCCGAATTCAAAGACGGACTGACGAAGATCAACAAGCAGTTCCAGGACTTCTTTACGCTCTTGTTTGGCGGAGGTACGGCTGGGCTCATTCCGCTTATTCCGACAAGAAAAAAGAAAAAAAACGAGGTGGATGAACTTTTGTCCGCGGGTGCGGAGGAAAGCGAGGAATCTGAAATTCCGGAAGAAGAGGAAGAAGGACTTGACATCAGCATTTCGCTCCCGCACAAGCGATTGCGCGGAATACAAATGCTCTCCGGCGGCGAGCGGACGCTGACTTCCATCGCGCTTCTTTTTGCCGTCTCTCAAGTGAACCCGCCGCCGTTCTTGGTGCTCGACGAAACGGACGCTGCGCTCGATGAAGCCAATTCCAAAAAATACGGCGATATGCTCGATGCACTTTCAAAAACTTCCGAATTGCTTATCATCACGCACAACCGAGAGACAATGAGCCGCGCGGGCGTTATCTACGGCGTGACATCCGGCTCAGACGCCGTTTCAAAAATACTCTCTATTAAGTTTGAGGATGCCGAAGGAATGATGGCGCGGTAGATTTGATAAAGTTAAAAGTTATACCATTTCTGGTAAAAGGAATTCAACAAGCATTTCTCTTAAGAAGTACTGTCGGAGCAAACGTTCTCTCGATTGTTTCAAGTTCAAGTGCTTTTTGCGCCTCTGCTGTCAAAATTCTACACCACACTTTGAGTTTCCCAATAAACTCGCCCTTGGTTTTACTCAAGAGATTACCCGTGGCTTCTGTTTCGAAGACACTATACACATTCCGTAATGTTTCTTTTAATTCTTGGATAATTAATTGTACTGTTTTTTCATTTTTATTCATCTTACATGTCTCCCTTGTGGGGGTATGATAGGGTTTGCGGTTATCGTCTCCCTACCTTTAAATACGAAGAAGGAATGCTCGGAAAAAACGAAAGTTTTGGGAAAATAGCCAAAACCTTAGAACCTGTTCAGAATCTCATGTTCTGCCCCAAAAATCCCAGAAAATTGATAGTTTTCATATTTTTTGGCGGTGAGATTCTGAACAGGTTTCTTATTAGGGCGCGGAGTATCAACGATAAGCGAGGAAGTGAACGAAAACGGCGGACGAGAAAAATACTCCACTTTCGGCAGTAGGGGATTTCTCAGATTGTATTAACCTAATGTGGAAAAGTCAGTAGGTTGTTGGCGTCTCAAAAAACTATTACTAGCACTCAATCAATGGACCCATCCTCGCAGTTACTGCAGAACAGGAACAGAGGGGAAGTGTCCATATTCATATTTTTCTCCATACCAACGTCGCACAATAAGCCTTATGTTTCGTCAAGTCGCAAATGCGCGTTTCGTAAATGAAAATGTCGCAAATAAAACACCAACCCCCTCACTAAACTAAATATTTTTATACTCGGTTCCATTAAACACCCAAACTGGTGTTTTTTG
>CAYRXD010000091.1:1902-4840 GCA_964428135.1 uncultured Candidatus Saccharibacteria bacterium
ATCTTGTTATCCATACCAACGGCGCACAATGTATCTTGTGCGCTGGGCACAAGGAAAAGAAAAAACAAGGCATCTTACTGTGGAGCCGTTCCTTGTTTTTTATACGCCTCGATTGCAGATAAAATACTTGTGGATGGGAGGGTGTATTTCTCTTCGCTCACCGGCGAAACATTCATACCGAAAACTTTTCCATCTGTTCCAAAAAGTATCCCGCCGCGATCAACTCCGTTAAAAGAAATACTCGACAAAATACGCGATTCGCTTTTCTCCGACACGATACCCTTAAAGACTGTCGATGCGCCTTTCCCTCCGAGCGCGAGAACAACGGAACCGAGTTTTGGTTCATTTGAAGCAAAAGATACGGGGGAAATGCTCATAACATTCTGCCCTTTTTCGTCGCGCAATTGAAGTATCGCTGCCTGCGACTTTTCGTCCGTATAGACCTTATGGGCGCTGTAGGTTTTTCCGTCAGAGAGTTTCGCAAGATACTCTGTGCTTTCATCAAGAATATCCTTGTCGGTGACCACAAGCCCGCTCGCGTCGGCAATAAATCCGATGCCATGTGTAAGGGAATCTTCTTTCCCCTCTTCTGCGCCCGACCTCTTACTGAAGAGTACCGTCATCTTCGGAAGATTCATATCGACAGCGCCGACGACGAGATCGTTTTCATTTGCCGGAGAAACAGGTTTTGGAGGAGAAGACGGCGGCAATATATCTGCCGGCACGACTTTTTCAATGGTCTTCTCCACGATACGGTTAATTGTCTGCGTTACTGTCATGGGCGTTTCGTTCAAAAGTGTCACGACAGAAATACTCGTCGCGATCGAAGCTACAAAGCTTACGAGAAGGGTGAGAAGCACCATCTGCTGTTTTGTGAGATCTTCCATTCTCTCTATAATAACAAAAATGCGTTATGCGTGAAATCGGTTATCCACTTCCGCCCAATCTACGGTCTTCCAAAACACTCCGATGTAGTCCGCGCGCTTCAGTCCGTAGTCAATCATGAAAGCATGTTCAAAAACGTCCATTACGAGAAGCGGCTGTGCGCCCGCAAGGTGTCCGACATCATGCTCGTTGACCCAGACATTGAAGAGTCGGTTTGCGATTTTGTCGTAAGCGAGAATGACCCAGCCGATACCGCGCATTGCTCCAGTCGCGCGAAAGTCACGTTCCCATTGTTCAAACGAGCCGAAATCTTCTGTTATTTTTTTGAAAAGCTCAGAAGCTTCATTTAATGCCGCGGCATTTTTAGACATGTTACCGAAATAGTATTCGTGGAGACGCATACCATTCCATTCCCACCCGAACCGTCTTTTCAGCTCCGCGTATTCTGGTGCCGCTGTTTCTCCGGCTTCAAGCTTTCCTTTCAGAACATCAGCAAGTTTGTTCGTGTTTGTTACATACCCCTGATAAAGAGCAAAATGATTTTTTAAGAGCGCATCGCTGAACCCCCCAAGCCCCAGTAACGAGTCATAATTTTGTGCTTCATAGAGCATCATAGTGATATTTGGGTTATTGTAATAAGCATGATGAGCCATTATACCACAAAATCTTGAAAACATATGAACTTTTTACACAGGACTTTTTTGTGTAAAATATACCACACATTTTACTAATCAATGGTGCCTGCTGTCCCCATTACTAACCTTTGTTACGCATCTACAATAACTTTAAATCCTCCGTATGCCATGCGCTTCATATCAAAAGGCATGGGCATATTTTTCTGTTTCTCCGCCTTCTTACTCATTTCCGCCATCACTTTCTTATTGACCTGATCGCGGTGCGCGCGCGACTTGTACGTTATGAACGAAAACCACACCGTCTTCCCCCTCTTTGGCCTTTGTCATCTTCGGGAAAGCCAGTAACGGCACCCCTCCTCCCATGTCGGAACCCATATCATCGCCCATGCACTCCTTATAATCAAGTGCGCCGTATTTCTTCCATATCTTCGCCCCCTCTTTCGCCATCTTTTTGTATTCCTCAACATTCTTTTGAGGAATCACCAACACAAACCCATCCACATATTTTTCTTTTTTCATATTTGTTTTTGTATATCTTACGATTATTTGTTCATTGTACCATCACTTTCCCACAACCGCATTAATTTCATGTGAGCCACTTGTTTTTGGGGACAGCTTTCATTCTAGCCTGAACTGCAACACCTCTCGAACACTTCACACGGCGTACGCCAGCGGAGAATTTTGCGCGGTCGGTGGTTGAGTCTCCACACCACTTTCGCGACATCATCATTGGTAAGTGTAGCGAACTTTTGACCCTTCGGGAAGTACCGGCGAATAAGTCCGTTCGTGCGTTCATTCGTCCCGCGTTCCCACGGACGATGCGGATGCGCAAAATATATTTTTGTTCCGGTAAGTCCTTTTTCCGTCTCGTCCCACCACGCAAACTCGCTTCCTCTATCATAGGTAACTGTTTGGCGATACGATAATGGATCTCGAAGAGAGGTTTCAATGGTCTCGGCAAGCGTCGAATCGTTTTCGATTTTGCGGCTGCCGTACTTTGATTTGCGGTGCCGTTCGTCCGTTTTCTTTTGCGCTTTGACGGCGCAATAGCTTCCGTCATCCTCTTTGTTTCTTGCGAATTCTCGAGAAATTACCGAAATATCAATGCCGGTAATTCTCGCGATTTCACGATAGGTATGATTTTCTCCGAACAATGTTTCAATACGAAAACGATCCTCTTGCGTAAGGTGCGCAAAATCTTTATGCTGTATACACATATCCGTCGTTGTTACTTGGTTGCTAACACCACCAGTATACATCGACGGATGTGTTCGTTAAATTGGAGCTTACGCTACCGATAAATAGCTGTTGCACTTCAAGGTTGAATAAAAGCAGGCACCATTAGCTTGAAAAATAACGGGTCTGTCCCCACGCGTGTCCCGTTTAACTTTTCGAAATCCTAAATACCCCTTGTAACA
>CAYRXD010000092.1:0-2948 GCA_964428135.1 uncultured Candidatus Saccharibacteria bacterium
CGCCGGATGCGCGTCTACAAGCATGGAATAACTATGTAATAAAAACAAAAAATTTGATACCCTCTTTTGCCATATGTGAGAATAAGTATCCCGGCAAATGCACCTTTCTTATACCAGCCGACCCGACAACGGGGAAATTTAACCTGGTATCAGAGCCGACAGGAGGAAGTGCTGAGAGGGTATTACGTCTTCAGTTTTGCTCTAAATGGATAGGGCGAGCCTCGGTAGTTGATTATTATAGGCTTAACCCGCCTGCGCCGGGGGGTATTGGCGGTACCGTATCGCAGCTGGGGAGTTGTTTCCAGCAAAACAGCTGTAATGGAGATGATGTTGAAGATGAGGGCGGCAGATGGAATATCACAACCATATTTTAATTCAATAAAAAACGCCCAATGGGCGTTTTTTCATTGGTCGCAAGAAGCGATATTGCCATTCGCGCTTAAACAGAGGCGGGGTTTACCCAATAATCTTCGGCGCGTAGGTTTCTTGATACCGTGCGGCACATTCTTTGATTACCTTGACCGCTTCTTCCGGCCCGTGGAAGGTTTCCACTACTCCGGTGCCGGGTTTTTTGAGCGCTTTGTAGTTTTCCCAATAATACTTCGTTTCTTTTTCCCAATACTCGCCGAGATCTTTATGGCTTTTTATGTGTTCTGATCGCTTGTCGTCATTCAACACGGCGATGATTTTGTCGTCCACCTCGCCGCCGTCCACGAATTTCATCACGCCGATAATGCGTATTTCCACAAGCGAGCCGGGGACGAGCGGTTCGGTCACATTCACAATCTCCACATCAAGCGGATCGTTATCCTCATCCCATGTCATTGGGATCGCGCCATACGTGAAAGGGTAGGCGAGTGAGGAATATCCGACGCGGTCGAGTTTGAGCTGTCCGCTCTCGGTAATAAGCTCGTATTTGTTGATGCTTCCGGCGGACACTTCAACAATAGTATTCGCCACCCCCTTCTCCTCATCCGCGAATGGCGGTAAGACATGCAAGAGGTTATACATGAACTTCGACGGTTTTTGGTTTATGTTTGCCATGGTTTGAAGTATTTATCCTTTATTAACGATGGTAGAATTTATTCCGTTTCTTTTTCAATGGTTTCTTCGGTTGATTCCTCAGCCGTTCCATCTTCAACTTTTTCCTCCGTTACTTCTTTCTGTGCCGAATGAATGTCTATTTTCCAGCCGGTGAGTTTGGCGGCGAGACGGGCATTCTGACCGCCTTTGCCGATGGCGAGGGAGAGCTGGTCTTCCGCGACCATGACATTCGCTCTGCGCCCTTCTTCGTCGAGCGTAACAGAGAGGATTTTTGCAGGAGAGAGTGCATCCGCGATGAATTTGTTCGGGTCTTCAGACCATTCGATGATGTCGATTTTTTCGCCCCCGAGTTCGCTCATGACGGTTGAGACGCGCACGCCGCGCTGTCCGACACAGGATCCGACAGGGTCGATATGTTCGTCATTTGAGTAGACGGCGACTTTCGAGCGAGCGCCGGCTTCGCGGGCGATGGCTTTAATTTCGACGGTGCCGTTCGCAATTTCAGGCGTTTCGATCTTGAATAGCTCTTCGATGAACTTCGCGTGCGTGCGCGAGAGGCGCAGGTTGATGCCGCGCGGCGTTTCTTCGACGCGGTAGAGATACGCGCGGATGCGTTCGCCCGTGCGATAGCGTTCTTTTGAAATTTGTTCTTCGCTCGGGAGAATGGCGGTGGTTTTTCCGAGGTCGACGAAGATGTTGCCCTTCTCTACTCTCTGTACGATACCGGAAACGATTTCGCCTTCTTTTTTCCCAAACTCTTCCATCGTGGTGCTTTTTTCCGCCTCGCGGATTTTTTGAATAATGACTTGTTTGGCGGTCTGTGCGGCGATGCGGCCGAAGTCTTCTTTGGTTTCAAGAGGAAATACGATTTCGTCTTCAAGCGCTGCACCTTTTTTGATCATCTGCGCGTCTTCCAGGAGAATATGATGTTCTCCGTTGAAGCGGGTGCGGAGATCGTCCGGGTCGCGGTCATCGTTTTCTTTCGCTTCAACCGGTTCCGCGCCTTCTTCCGGCTCGGGCGGCGGGAGTTTGACAATCGATTCATCTACGACGACTTTCACCTGAGAAAATTCCGTCGCGCCCGTATCGAGGTCGAAATGAGTCCGAACGATCTGCCCCTTTTTTCCGTATTCTTTTTTGTATGCCGCCGCAAGCGCCATTTCAATGGCTTCAATAATCTTCTCTTTCGCGATGCCTTTCTCTTCCTCGAGCTGTACGAGCGCGGAGTTGAGTGTTTTGAGGTCGAATAACATATTTGTATGTGGTTAGAACTTTAATAAAGAGAGTCCGTTTCAGAACGGACCCAAGTACATAGTAATCATACTTTATACACAGCCGGTTTGTCAATGCCTTGTTTTTTTGTGTTTCGCATGGTATCCATAACACAGCGAGACTGGAACGGTCTTCGGTATTTTTTTGCACTTTTGGAGAAATGAAATGAAAAAGTTTTTGCTCTTATGCGGGTTTGCCGCATATATTATTACTACCGGAACGGCGTTAGCCGAAACAGATAAGACGACGTGGTGGACTCTCCCTAATGATAAACAGCTTCACGAGAAGGTTGCGAAGCTGGCGAAGGAGGTGTTCGTTCGCACCTGCGGGAAGCCGCTTGCTGTCGACCAAGAACGTTCCATTAGGGTAGTCATGGCAATAAGTAAAGATGGTACAACGGTATATTTGCAGCTTACGGTAAATGATTGTAACAACTCCGATCCAACAGGCAATCCGCCTGACACCAACGGCGTTACCATGTGATCTTTTTCCAACCCCGTCCATGACGGGGTTGATTTTTTTCATACTATGTGATATAATACAACTTTCGTTCACTGACATTTGGGGAGGTTCTCGTGGATACGTATCTGTTTTTGGTCGCTGTTGCGGTTATCGCCGTGTTTTTGGCGGGG
>CAYRXD010000092.1:2958-4644 GCA_964428135.1 uncultured Candidatus Saccharibacteria bacterium
AACTTCTTCTGCTGGTTAAGTATTGCGGCAATACTCGCGTGGGAAAGGGAATAGTTTTACGAGCAGCGGGGTATGACCACGCCGGGGTCGTAAAGCGGGTGAGCCGACGGGCGGGGATTTCATCGCCAGAGCTTCTCTTTATCCGAAGGTTGCCCGGTGTCGCGCTCGCGTGCTCGGTAAACGGTAAAAATGTAATCATGTGCGATAGCCGGTTTGCATCCGGAAGTCCGGCAAAAGAGTTTGAAGGGGCGGTAGCGCACGAGATTGCGCATCTGTGCGAGTATCCGTTGCATCAGAATTTCCAAAGCGCTTTTATGGGGTTTTTGTTTTGCGCTGCGTTTTCTTGCACGATGTTCGTAGCAGCTTTGTTTTTTGATCCTCGTTTCGCCGTTATGTTTTTGAAAATGGCATTCGGGTTTCTGTGTTTTACTTTTTTCTGTTTAACGATGGCGGGCATATTGCGGCGCCGGGCGGAGTATCGTGCGGACAGAAGAGGGCTGGCATTGACCCGTTATCCATGGAGCATGGTTCATTTTCTTTGGCGATGTGCGCTTATCAGGGGACCGAAATCTCCGCATGTTCTTGTTCGTGCGCTTCGGTTTGTCGGCGGAAGGGAAACTCACCCATCCATGCGTCGACGCGCGGAAGCCGCCCTGGCATGCTTGGAAACACAAAAAAGACCGTTTCGGCGTTAAAAAATACGCTATTGCCGCCCCGATGTTCATCGGGGCGGGTTTGTTTTTGTAACCTTTTTGAGTTAGTGTGGCATAGTATAATTGAAGATCTTAAATACTGTGAGCTCACAAGACACAAACAGAAGCCTGCGCGCGCTTGTAGCAGAGGCGTGCGATGGAAAACAGGACGCATTTAAGGAAGTTTTCGAGCATTTGTACGCTCGCGTATTTCGCTATGTGCTTTCGCATACGTCGGCGCGGGCGGGGGAGAGAGAAGATGCGCTGGATATTACGCAAGAAGTTTTTGTCGATCTTTGGAAAAGTCTCAACAGTTTCCGATATCGGAGCGATGAAGAGTTTTACGGTTTCGTCTTTCGCATCGTGAAGCGAAAGGTTGCGCGTTTTTATAAACAACAGCATAAAACGAAACGCGACACTGCGTTCTTGAATGAAGATGTGATAGACGAAAGCGCCGTAACGCGACACGAAGATCACCGTTTCTTGTTAAAGCAGATACAGACGCTCGCCGAAAAATATCAAGACCTCCTTCGTTTGCGCTACTGGGGCGGAATGAAGCTTGCGGAAGCGGCCAGCGTACTCAATATTACGGAAGGCACGGCGAAGGTGTGGCATCATCGGGCGCTGCAAGAGCTAAAAACAAAAGTAGAACGACTTTAATAATCATTACGATTTTCGCCGTAAAATTTCTTGGTTTCGAAGCGAGTGTCGTTCCTCGTAAGAAGCCATGAAATTTTACAGCGAAAGTTAAACCAAATTAGGCATTATGAAATACGACATTGAATCCAAACTCAATACGATACAAACCACCCCAATAACGGAAGCGGAAAAAAATGTACTCTGGAGGAAGATCGAAGAGGAGATAAGCGCCAGCTCGTCTGCAATGAAAAACATAAAAACTCGTTTTCGCGCCGCCGTGGCTTTTGTTCTTGTTGTACTTTTTGCCGGTTCGAGCGTCGCTTTCGCGTATGCCGATACTGCACGTCCCGGAGAT
>CAYRXD010000093.1:0-4573 GCA_964428135.1 uncultured Candidatus Saccharibacteria bacterium
TTCCATAAGAAATATCTCCGCCCGTTTTCTCTCGTCATCGTTCCACCCGCCAAAAGCCAACACTTCCGTTTCGACAACAGCTGGTAGGAAAAGCGTGCTCCCCGCTTCCCTCCAAATGGAAAGACCGCGGATTACATCTTTATCTCCCGCCATGTAAGCGATAATTATATTGGTATCCAAGGTCATTGCCGTTTACTCCGCGGTTATTTCGCCCATTCTTTACGGATATTTTTTGCATGCTGCAAGAGCGCGCGATGTTTGTTCTTGAAAGCACCAGCCATTTCATTCCAACTTTTTGGAATAGGCGGTCTTTGAACCTGTGCAAGTCGTGTTCGCGAAATTACCGATACTTTTTCTTTTGTTTCCATGGTTTTTAATATATCGTTTTTTTCGGAAAATTACAAGAGTCGTCGCATTTAATACCCGCCATGCCAGAGTATTTGCGGGATATCGCACAAAAATTCGGAAGTTTAAGATCTTTCACCAATTCTTTGAGTTCTTTACATTCTAAGGGCTCTTCCACAAATAACTTCCATGTTTCGCTTCCATATTTGCGTAATCTTCGATTTTTTCTCAATCACAAATCTTTCACCATATCTCGATATGCCTCAAGATTTGCTCAATCCAAAAAATCGAATCTCACGCAAATCTGAAACCGAACCTCTGGATGTTATTTGTGGAAGAGCCCTAAGGCACCGCCGCAAAATACTACAACACATGGCGCCGAAGCTTTTGTCTTCTTTCTTTATGATCGGGAATTATGCGCGCGACGAGATCCCAAAATTTTTTCGAGTGATTGAATTCTTGCAGGTGGCAGAGTTCATGGACGACCACGTAATCCGCGAGGGCTTCGGGAACAAGCGCAAGCTTGTAGTGAAAATTGAGGTTCTTTTTCTTGGAACAGCTCCCCCATCTCGTCTTTTGGTTCCGAATACTGACCGCATTCCACGAAAAGCCGTAAAATTGATTGAAATATTCAAGCCGCGCTTCCACGAGTTCCCGCGCTTCTTCTTTGTGTTTTTTGTACAGCGCTTCACTACTGCCAAGCGGCATGGTTTTCAGTATGCGCGAGAAATGCGCAAGTGTTTTCAGTATCCACTCTTTTTTCTCTTGAAGCGCGCGCTCGATAAAATAATTCGGCACCCATCGCGGAGCAGTCACGAGAAGTCCGCGCTCGCCGGAAACACTCATCCTCACGTTCTTTGAACGGGGATGCCGTTTCAGCGTATAGGAAATTTGCGCACCCCCGAGGGCAATAGTTTTTTGATTTTTTTTCATACGTGCTTCAAATTTAAGCGAGGCTTAACCTCGCTTAATCTTGCTTGTTGGAATTTTTCGGCAGAGCCAAAAATACACGAGCGCAAGCGCCAAAACATTTGGGAAAAATATCCACGGTTGCCCCCACGACCAGCCGTTGAACGTGAAGTCGAAGAACGGCCAGAGAAACGGCGTGGGAAAAAATGCGTAGGAATGCGTGGGAATATCCACGAGGATATGCAAGCCCCATGCGAGCGATTCCCACACCGGCTTTTTGAAGTATGCCCACAAAAGGCAATAGACGGCAACGAAGATTGCCAGACTGTGCGTGATGTTATACAGCACGGAAACATACGCCGGGATAGTCGAGGGGTCGGGCGGTCCGGCATGAAAGTGCGGCGCGTCCGAAAAACCGGAAAGCGATGCGGCGAAAAGCACGCCGAAAGAAAAGAGGTCGGGCGCGATACCGAAAGCAAACGCTTTCCAAAAACTTTTTTTCGTAAAAGTTCCGTTCTTTCGTCCGAAAGCGGCGGCGCCCCAGAGACCGTGTGAGAAGATGTCCATTGCGACATTATATCACATGCTGTCATACTTCAACGAAACCCCCATGCTTTGTTCAAGTTCCAGTCGTTGCGCCATAATCGCCGCCCACTCAGAATTGCTAGCACCGGGCAACTTCGCATCCATATCGACAAATGGTTGAAGGGGTAATGCCGCTGTAACAAGATTTTTAGCCAAATCTTGAGCTGCTGTTCCTGCGCTTCCATTCAATATGTCTTGTAACACTGAAAACACCATGCCGGGATCTGAGCAAGCGTTCAGCCCATGAGCATCCATGTAAGACTTTGCTTCCGGCGAAGCGTATATTGCCGCAGAATTGTCTATAATACCCTGTACTGCTTTTCCTACCCCGCTTCCCGGAGAAACAGAAAATGTCCACACGCCATTTAGGTCTGCAACATTCGAGGAGTACGTTGTCGCCGGTTCAATGTTGCTTATAACGTATGCCCCTTGAAGATCCGGCAGACTAGGAGGAATGCTCCCGTTGAAAAGAGCGGTCGGGTGAGTGTGCATAAGGTTAATAGACGATACTCCGGAGAGGGACGGCGTAATAATAACATCTTCTATGGTTTTGACGGGAGGAAACTCTACGCTTGAGGCATTACCGCTCGCGGTATGAAGCAAAGCGCCACCACCGGAACCAAATCGCACAAAGAGATAGGCCTGTTCAGCGGCTTTCTGAATAGCATCATCGTGTAGAATTTTCAGACTTTTCTCAAAAAGTCGCGGGTCATCCGGATCAAGACCGTAATCTGCCATGACGTCATTGGGATTAAAACCATTCCCCGATGAAGAGCAGGAGCTACCGGAAACAAAAATAGTTCCCAACCCTGCATGCAGCGACTTTTCTCCGAAAAGGACATGCTCAACGACGGAAGGTAAAGTGAGGTCCGTCGGCGGCGGTTCGCCACCACCCTTACACCCGCTGTCAATCGCGCTACCTCCCCCCCCCTTCCCGAAATCTTTGATAATCCCTTCGACACCAACGGCAAACACCCACGCGCCGAGCAGTACCCCAAGTCCGATGCACGACCACACAAAAGCATTTTTTGCCGTGGACAGCTTCGTTTCATTCCCTTGCGCCGTGACAAAAAGAAAACCCGCCCATCTCAAGAAAAGCGTACCGATTGGGATGCCGACTTTCACTATGATAGTGATTATCTCCTTCACGAATTCCGGTATGGTATCAATCTTGCACCCGAGAGGATTCGGGTATTGCGGCGCCACGGCAAAAAGAGCAATTGGGGCAAACGCCAAAACGCTTATCAGAATGATTCGCCAGTATCTCATATGTTGGTATTAGTTTATCCGTTCCATTTTTCTCTTGCAAGGGAAAAAGTCTACGCACCGATGAGACGGATGGCGGCGTACAGGACGAGCACTCCCAGTATGGTCATAACGGTCGTCCAACGCGTCGGGTGGGCATGATAGCTTTCCGGAACAAGCTCGCTTGCGCCGATATAAAGGAACGAGCCGCAAAAGAGCGCAAGTACAATGCCGAGCATTTTTTCGGGAAAAGAGAAGAGAAGTGTGGAAACCATACCGAGGAGCGGAGAAGCGGCGTCAACGGCAAGCCAACGGAGCGCTTCTTTTTTCGTCCCGCCGGATTTCAAAATAAAATTCACGGTGTTGATGCCGTCGGAAAAGCCATGGACCAAAACGGCGATAGCAACCACCGTACCGATGGAAACGGAAACCTGAAAAGCCAAACCGATGATAAAACCATCGAGGAAACTGTGGAGAGAAAGCGCGCTTGCGCCGAGCCTCCCTCTTTTCGGATTATGCCCATGGTGTCCGGCGTGCGCTTCGCGTTCATCATGCGCATCGGGATGGTGCGCGTGCGACATCGCCATGCGGTCAAAAACCATGTAGAGCAAGAATCCAAAAGCCATGACGGCGGTGACGAACTCCGTCGAAAATTGCTCCGTACCAATTTCAAACGCTTCCGGCAAAAGGTCAAAGAAAACGATGCTCACGACCGCCCCGCCGGAAAAACCGAGCACAAGATGAAGCTTGTCTTTCAAATGCACGGCGAACATCCCGCCGAGGAGGGTAAAGAGAGTTGCAAGAATGCCGATGAGGAGGATCATAGAAAATGCTTAATTTGTTTTGTCCGCCTTATCAATTTTCAAAAGTGCGACAACATATAAACTCTCCGCCCAGCCAAGCGGGATGTTTTCGTTCGGCTTTTCGGAGTTTGAATAATAGAGTTCCGGAAGTTTATGGTCTTTCGTGAGCACGGCTTCGGTTTTTTCGAGATACATCTTCGCTTTTTCAAACTCGCCGCGCCGCGCATAGATAATCGCAAGCCACGGGAAACCCATCGTCCACTCGGCTTCCTCGCTCCAGCCATCTTTTTCGTTTTTGTTGTAGTATTTGTCCGTTTTATACCGTATCACGCCGCGATCTTTTACCAGATGATATTCGATATTCTCCAATATGACATCGCACGTTTCGCGGTCCGCAATATCATACGGATACATGAGGGAGAGCAGCGCGAGGTCGGAGAATTTCGTATCCGATTCTCTCGGCAATAGTCGTGCGAGCGTGGCTTCCCCTTTTTCAATCATGCCTTCGGGAACCGTCACGAACGGAAGTTTTGAAAGCTGCTTCAAACCCGCGATGCACGCGCCGACGGACGATGCATGCACTTCTTCGTATTCTTCCCACACGCCATTATCAGGGTCATTCCAGTATTCAACGGTATTCAAATAATCCACGAGCCGCTGCACGATTTTTTTGTCGGCGTCGGTTT
>CAYRXD010000094.1:0-4415 GCA_964428135.1 uncultured Candidatus Saccharibacteria bacterium
CTGGCGTATCAAATTATGGCTTTATCTCAATGGGAATGAATTTATGGATTCACGGTCAAAAGACTTGACATCTTGGCTATTCATAACATATTTAGTGCTTCAACACAAGACAAGGGGGGGTGTTTTTGGTACAGTAGAACGATAGAAAAGACGGGCTGTAGTATAGTGGTAGTACGCATGGCTGGGGGTCATGTAGTCCGAGTTCGATTCTCGGCAGCCCGAAAAATAGGTCGTTTTTCTTTCGCTTGTGTTTACAAAACAAAAAACAACTTGGGGGTGAAACCCCCAAGTTGTTTTTTGCCATTAATCCTTCAAGTCTTTCATTTTGGCATCAAACTCATTCTTGTCTATTTCTCCTTTTGCATAGCGTTCTTTCAATATCTCCGTCGCCGATTTCCCTTCTCCGTTCTTGGGTTGCACGCTGCCATTGCCTCCGGACAGAAATTTTACCAAAGCGATAAAACCCAAAAGCACGACACCCCAAAAAAGGATCATAAAGACAAAACCGAAACCCATAAACGGCGAGTAGCCGACATATCCAAAGTCCATCATAAAAATTAACAGATTATTTGATAATGTTCACTGGAAAACCACTAAAACGACCGCCATCACCACAAAAGAGACCAGCCAATACCCTTCGTCAATCGACCACAGTTTTTTCGATCTTTTTTCAAACAATGCGCTGGTAAAACTTGGTACCGCAGTAAAGCCAAGCCAGAGGAAAATAGCAACAATAGCGCCCGTCTGACCATCCTCGACGCCGAGCCAGTAAAAAACCAGGGCAAGAATATATGCCATGATAATCGAACCAAGAAAAGTAAGGGCATAGATCTGTGCGGCATTTTCTTTGAGTGCCGCCATTTTTTCTTTGTCATTCCTGTCAATCCCGCGAAGAGCCAGCCACTGATGACAAAACAATGCCGGAGAATACCATACCGCCCCGACAATCATATTCGCGATTGCCGCCAGAAAGACGGCGAGATAGCTTACGTCAAACATGCATGAGTAAAAATTATTTGTATAATGCTTTTCTTCATTATCCTATGAAAGGGCGCTGCCATCAAGTGCATAATTCGTGGGGGAGTCAAGTGAAATATCGCCATACATAAAAAAGCGCCCCGTGAGGGGCGCCCTTGCGTTGTTTTTTCTCGACCGAGATCAGCAAGGCATCTCGGCATTTTTCCGCGCATAGTACCACCACGTAAGCATGATGCATATCGCATAAAATCCGACAAAGCAAAAGAGTGCGGCTTCAGGACCGCCCGTGATGGCGATTGATGTGCCGAAACTCTTCGGGATAAAGAACGCGCCATAGGCGGCGATTGCCGAACTGAAACCGAGCACGGCGGCGCTTTCTTTTGCCGCCGCACTTACCGTCTGTTCAGTGACGGTTCCGCCGAGACGTTTCGCTTCCCGTTCTTTTTCGGTCAAAAAGATAACCGGTATCATCCTGAAAGTCGATCCGTTTCCGATTCCGGTCGTTGCAAAGAGTACGATGAACAGGACAAGGAAGCCGAGAAAGTTTCCTCCGGATGCGCCGTGTGGAAGAAAGTACAATACTCCGAAGACCGCGACAGCCATGGCGATAAAATTCCAGAACGTGACGCGGGCTCCGCCGAGTTTGTCGGAAATAAAACCGCCGACGGGACGGATAAGCGCGCCGACAAGCGGTCCGAGAAAAGCGTATTGCATCGGGTCGATTTCGGGAAACTGCGTTTTGATAAGAAGCGGCAGCCCCGCGGAGTATCCGATAAACGAGCCGAACGTGCCGGTATAGAGCCAACACATGAGCCAGTTATGTTTGCGCTTGAAGATGACCGCCTGATCCTTGAACGACGCTTTTGCGGACGCAATATCATCCATGCCGAAATATGCGGCTATGGTTGAAAGAAGAATGAACGGTACCCAGATGAATCCGGCGTTTTGGAGCCAGATGTGCTGCACGGCGCCGTTTGCCGTCATTTCTTGCGCACCGCCGCCGAGAGTTCCGAAAACTCCGAAAGTTATCACGAGGGGAACGACGAATTGTACCGTCGATACCCCGAGGTTGCCAAGCCCCGCGTTCAGCCCGAGTGCCGTCCCTTTTTCCGACTTTGGGAAAAAGAAGCTGATGTTCGCCATGCTTGAAGCGAAATTTCCTCCGCCGAAGCCGCACAGAAGCGCGAGTGTCAAAAACATCGCGTAAGATGTTTCCGGATTTTGTACCGCGAAACCGATACCGGTGGCGGGAAGAAGAAGGGATGCCGTACTGATGACAGTCCACTTTCTTCCGCCGAATATCGGCACCATGAAAGAGTAGAACACCCGAAGCGTCGCCCCGGAAAGTCCCGGAACGGCGGCAAGCCAAAAAAGTTCGTCGGTAGTGAAGGTAAATCCAACCTTCGGAAGGTTTACAACCACCACGCTCCACACCATCCATACCGCAAAGGCAAGAAGAAGTGCGGGAATGGAAATCCAGAGATTTTTCTTAGCGGTAGAAGCCCCGCCGTTTTCCCAGAAGGCTTTGTCTTCGGGGTTAAAGCAAGAGAGCGAATGAGAATGCAGTTGAGCTGACATGATATTTCTCCTTTTGATAATGATGTTATTCAAGCGAAGCGGTACAGTCTTTGAGTTTTTGCGCCTCGAATTTTTTCACTTCCTCGCGCCATTTTCGGTACGCCGCTTGTTCTTTTGCCGGACCGTAGCTGCGCCACACCGTTTCCAAGAACATGAAGATCACGCAAATGGCGGTAACGCCGAAGAGCCACATAAAAGCGCTGCTCCAAAGATGAAACCGGTCGAGCAATGTGCCGAAGATGATTGGCAAAAGAAAACCGGCGGTTCCGCCGACCAACCCGACGATGCCCGAGATGGTTCCAATGCTTTCCGGAAATTCATCCGAAAGATACTTGAACACGGATGCTTTTCCGAATCCCCAGGCGATGCCGAGGACGAAGAGCACGGCTATCCATAACCATAACCACAGACCGGAGCGCGGATCATACGAGAACCCCGCTCCCGCACTTTGCGATGAGACACTGAAGTCGGGATACGAAAGGAATGCCAGGCATGCCGCCGAGATCCAAATGACCCATGCGGTAACGCGATGCGCCCCGTATTTATCCGAGAACCATCCGCCGAGTGCGCGTATGACCCCGGAAGGAAGCGTGAAGATCATCGAGAGAAGACCGGCGGTTACGAGGTCGAATCCGAAGTACTGCACGTAGTATTTCGGCATCCACAGCGCCAGCCCGACGAATGCGCCGAAGACGAGAGAATAGTAGATGGAATACCGAAGCACGTGCGGATTTTTGAGCCACTTGAGCTGTTCCCCCACGCTTACTTCACAGGAAACATGGTGTTCGTGATTGGTATATGTCATGCTCCAAAAAATGAGCGCAGTAACAGCAAGCGCTACGGCGTAGACTTGCGGCACCATCATCCATCCGTAATTTTTGACTATTGTCGGCGCCACGAATTGCGTGAGTGCCGCTCCGGCGTTCCCCGCTCCGAAAATTCCCATGGCAAGCCCTTGGCGTTTCGGCTCGAACCATCTCGCGGTATAGGCGATGCCGACGGAAAATGACGCCCCGCACGCTCCGACGAAGAACGCATAGACGAGGAGTTCGGCGTACGTTTTCGAGTATGACATCATCCAGAGTGGGACGACGACGATGGCCATGAGCCAAAAATACACAGATCTTCCGCCAAATCGGTCGGTCAAAATACCGATTGGCAAACGGAGAAGAGCGCCGGTCATAACGGACGCGGCGATAAGAAGCCCGGTGTCCGTTTGAGAGAGCGCGAATTCTTTTTGCAGCGGCACGGACAGTACGGAAAACATTGTCCAGATGGCGAAACACACCACAAAGGACCATGTATTTGCCGCAAGTATGGAGTACTGTCGGCGTGTAAGAGTGTTCATTGAGTATCTCCTTTTTTAAATTTCAAACAACAAAAAAACCAAGAGTCCCTCGAAATTGCGGCAAAATTGCCGAGCTTCAAGAGCTTCTTGGTTCTAAGAAAATATAAGCTAAATTTAGCATAGCGCAAAATAAACATTTTGTCAACAATATTGACAAAATATTAAAAATAACATATTATCAAAACATATTTCAGGAAAAATATACTCACAAAGAGGCTCGCGAAGCTCATTGCTTTTGCGAGCCTCTTTTGTATATTTTCCCATGAAATAAAGGCTCTTTGACAGTATTATGGTCAAGTTTTACAACAGAGGAGAAAAAAGATGAACAGGATATTGGAGAAACTGGAACGCTTGCTTCAAGAAAAGTTTCCGGCGGATCATGAAACGACCACGAACGAAAGCCGAGAATGGGAAAAGATGTACCGCGATCGGCTCGGCGTTCAAAAGACCGTGCGTTCGACGCATGGGGTGAACTGCACCGGTTCGTGCAGTTGGGAAATTCAGGTCAAAA
>CAYRXD010000095.1:0-4158 GCA_964428135.1 uncultured Candidatus Saccharibacteria bacterium
GCACGATAGATGCCGAGCAATACGATTTTGCGGAAGGCCGGGTACTGCAATTTGGCGATCCGGCGGCAAAAAGTATTCTCAAAATCGGTCGCGTTCGGAACGATTTTCTCAGCACAAAACATCCGGTAGACGAATATGCCGATATTTATGTCCTTGAGCAAAAAGACAGCTTGGATATGACCGACAAAGACCGAATGCGCATACTGCTTCTTTGTTTGCTGGAAAAAAGAAATCGCATTTTGATCACTCACGGTACCGACACGATGCCGATTACCGGCAGGCTTTTATCCGAACATGTGGAAGGCAAGACGATCGTGCTTACCGGTGCGATGAGGCCGAATGCCTCTGATAATTCAGACGCGGCATTCAATATCGGAGGCGCATATATCGCTTGCCAAACATTGCCCGCAGGCGTTTACATCGTCATGCAAGGCGAAGTGTTTCCGGTTGACCAGGTAAAAAAAGTGCGCGACGAGAATGACCCGCACTTTGAGAGTGTCCCGCGCGATGCGAGTATTATCGAAACAGCCCGGCGTTCCATCGGCGATTTTATTGCAAAATTGACCGCACAAGCCTCCGCAAAAACGAAGGAGCGTTTGGTCGTTACGCAAATTCCGTTGTGCTCACGACTGGAAACCGGCTTTGAAGAGAAACTTGGCGCAAAAGAAACATATTGGACCGCCGGATTTCGCCCGGATTCCGGAGAACGATGCCTCGGACCGATGAACCACGCGTACACGTATGTGCTTAACGGTAATTCATATGGGATACCGGGAGAAATTTTGCTTCGTACGGGAAATAACCTTATCGGAGTTGAACCGACGGCAGAGCGCATTATTGAACGCGGAACTGATCAATCACGGATGTTTATTGTCGGATGTAAGCTGGAGAAACGGGATATGCGGCGGGTACTTCGGGACTCCGGAACATCTCAAAAATACCAAAAGGACAAATGGATGAATGGATTCAATCTGTACTCTACCGAAAAACTTTTGAAAATTTTCTGGGACGCGAGCAAATAGCAGAGGAAAGACCCGCAGTGATGCGGGTCTTTATTCACACACCCCTTCTGCCCACAATCCCGCTTTGAGTTTTCTTGCACGCGCTTCGGTATTTTTAAATTCCGCTTGGTATTTGTAGGGAGTGTGATAGGTGTATTCGTGCCCGTATCCTTCTTCGATCATCATTTTATTGAAGAGCCTGCCGTCGGGCAGAAAAATATACGCGAGCAGTCTTCCGTATTTGTCGCGTTCGCCTTGCGATAGATCAGTTTCGATTTTTACTTTTCGTCCCGTAAGAATATCCTCCGCTTTGTTTGACGCTTCCATACCAAAACATTCCACAGGTCGGCGCGGGTCAACAGTCTCCGGCGTATCAAGCCCTATAAGCCGGACGGTTTCGGCTCGTCCGTGTAATTCAATTTTTACCGTATCGCCGTCAACGACTCGGTCGACGGCATAAAAATAGTTCGGGTTATCGGCTGGTGAGACGCGTACTTCTTGGGCGGGCGTACTGGCGCGAAAAAACAATATGACCAGCGCGAAAACAAAAACAGCGACGAGGCGAAAAATCATAGAACTTTGAGATCTTTACTTGGGGGTGAAACCCTCAAGTAAAGATAAAGCAAATTATTTGAGAGCATCGAACAGCGTATCAAGCGAGATAGCGCCCATGTTGCCGTGATCGCGGCTTTCGAGCGTGACGGTTTTTGTTTCGACTTCTTTGTCGCCGATAACGAGGAGGTAGGGGATCTTTTGGAGTTTTCCATTGCGGATTTTTTTGCCGAGCGTTTCGCTTTCGTCGTGAAGTTCTGCCCGGATACCGGATGATTTGAGGATTTTGTATACCCCCTCGGCGTAATCCTTATGCGAGTCGGTAATAGGGAGCACCCACACCTGTACAGGAGAGAGCCAAAAAGGGAGATTGCCGCCCGTGTGTTCGAGAAGCGTTGCGATGAAGCGCTCAATGGAGCCCATGATGGCGCAGTGAATCATGACGATGCGCTCTTTCTCGCCTTTTTCGTTCGTGCAGACGAGATTGAACCGTTCCGGCTGATTGAAGTCGATCTGTATCGTGGCAACCTGGAGTGTTCGCCCGATCGAATCGGACGCCATGAAGTCGAGTTTTGGACCGTACATCGCCGCTTCGCCCGCACCGTCGATGTAGTCTGCGATACCGCGTTTTTTAATGAGCGCAAGCAAGGCGTTCTCCGCTTTTTCCCACGTTTCTTTTGTGCCAAGATACTTGTCAAAAGCTTCCGGATCGTGGCGCGAGAAACGCACTTTCAGATTTTTGAAACCGAACCTTCCGTAAAACGCATCGATAATATCCCAGATGGCAAAAAACTCCTGTTCAATTTGATTCTCGCGGCAGAATACGTGCGCATCGTCCTGGGTGATGGAAAGCACGCGGGCAAGTCCGGAAAGTTCGCCGGATTGTTCATCGCGGTACACCATGGTAGTCTCGCAAAAGCGTTGCGGCATGTCGCGGTAGATTCGGGGTTCGGCATCAAAGATCTGCGCATGGTGGGGGCAGTTCATCGGCTTCATGGCGTAGAGGTGGCCTTCTCGCGTCTCTATTTTGAAAAGTTCCTCCGCGAATTTTTGCCAGTGCCCGGAGGTTTCGTACAAATCTTTTTTGGTGATGTGGGGGATGGTTACTTTTTGGAAACCTTTCGCTTTTCGAAGTTCCCAGACGTAGTCGTTCAATAATTCGCGGACGATAGTGCCTTTCGGCGTCCAGAGCGGGAGACCCGGACCGACGAGGTCGGAAAATACAAAGAGCCCAAGCTCTTTGCCGAGCTTGCGGTGGTCGCGTTTCTTCGCTTCTTCAATGAGAGTAAGATACTCATCAAGTTCTTTTCCTGTCTCAAAAGCAAGTCCGTAGATGCGCGTGAGCATGGTGTTTTTTTCGCTCCCGCGCCAGTATGCTCCCGCAATGCGGTCGAGTTTGAAGCCATCCGGGTCAATCTCCGAAGTATTCTCAACATGCCCGCCTTCGCAAAGATCAACAAAGCCGCCGGTTTGATACACCGTGACCTTTTCACCCGCCCCTACGATTCCGTCGATAAGTTCGAGTTTGTACGGATTGTCGGCAAACATTTTTCGGGCTTCATCTCCCGACACTTCATGCCGCTCAAACGCGAGTTTTTTGCCGATGAGTTTTTTCATCGTCTTTTGGAACGATTTCAGGTCTTCCGGCGCCGGTGTTTTTCCTTCAGAAAATTCAATATCGTAATAAAACCCGTTTTCGACGGCGGGTCCGATGGTGAGCTTTGCGCGCTCATCGAATTCTTTCGCCGCGATTGCGAGCAGGTGCGCGAGCGAGTGGCGAATTTTGTAGATTTTTGTTGCTTTTTTTGTTGTTTGGTCCATATTCGAGATGATACCACATTGGAGTTTTTTGGAAAGGTCATCAGAAAATAAACGCAAAAAGTGTTGCCAAATCGTCCGGTATGATCCATACTTTTTCATTAGAACGGCGAGTGTCGCCGTGCGTCCTTAAAAAGGAGGGTGTATGAAAAAGTTGTTGTACTCTGCAGCGGTAACGCTGCTTCTTGTGTTCATAGCGTATCATGCCGCTGTTGCTCTGGCATTGCGGGGAAAGGAAGTCGCGCTTGCGGTTTTCTTGGTTGCGGCGGGCATTGTGTTTTTCGGGATGTTGGTTCAAAGAACTCTTGTATTTCCGGCGTGGGTCGCTGTTCTGATTACTTTTGCGACATACTTGAAACTGGCGGATTGGGGCGGTACGGTCCGTTCGCCGGTGTCGCCCGTCTTCGTGGTTTGTTTAGGAATTTTGCTTCTGGCACTCGGGGCGGCAAAAGATTTGAGGCTCAGGTTTCTTTTTGTGCTCCCAGTCTTTGCTGTTGAGGCGGATATGATCTACTTTCTCCTCATTCGTTAAAAGCACGTGTACAGTCCCCGACGCCAACGCGCCGGGGATTTTTGTAACAATTATGTGGTATTGTCAAGTATATTGATGCATGATATGATTGAAACGTTCTCATATCGGATAGTTGCGCGATTGGCTTTTGCCGGTCGTGAGGAAAGTCCGAACACACCCCCGATGAAAATCGGGGAGTAGGGTAGCGGGTAACGCCCGTCTGGAGTAATCCAAGAGGTGCGAGCAGAGACGGTTTGTTTTGAAAAAAACAAACCG
>CAYRXD010000096.1:0-3702 GCA_964428135.1 uncultured Candidatus Saccharibacteria bacterium
TAAGGGAAGGGTGATGATTCCGGCTTCGGAAACGGCGACGAGGGCGACGGTGTCGTGCGCGCCGGTTGCTTCAACACTGAATGTGAAAACGGTTTTGTCGGCAACGCCTTTGCCGTCTTGGTTGTTATCATCTTCGGTTTCGGTCGGGTCGGAAAGGGTGGGCGCGAAGAGAATGGCGTGCAGCGGCTTTGCGTACGGATGTTCATCAACAAGGTATATCGGTCCGATCTTGGTGTTCCAGTACAGTTCCGTCGTGGAGGCGCTTGAGATGTACGGGGCATCGCAGAATCCGTTTTGGTCGGCATCGATACAGTCGGAAAAATCGCTCCAGTAGTTGCCGCCATCGGGCAAGACGTCGGAGATGGTGGTGGTCGGCGCGGATGAAAAGCCGGCGTACGGGAAAATGCTTTTCGCGTTGCCGAGAAAATCGTTCCGACTCACTTTCGTCATTTCCGGGATAGCGGACAGGAAGCTCATACCGGTTTGGTTCTCTTGTATGATATTTTCGTGCAGGGAGGAGAAGACGTCGCTGCAGTTGGTGATGAACTTGATGCCGGTTTTAAAGCCTTGCACGGTATTGCCGGAAATATCAATGGCGGTGTCGGGAGAAACTGCGGGAAGGAAGCACGGATTTGACATTCCGAACGGGCTCGGGGCGCGAGCAAACGAGATGCCGATGGAGGAATTGCGCCCGGGAGACACGACGGTATTCCCGGAAACGACGACGCTCCGGAATATCCCACCTCTGGTGTCCACGGCGATACCGATGTTTCCAAGCGCGGATGAGATCGTATTGTGTTCTGCACGCACGATCTCGGGTATCCCATCAAGCGAGATCGGGTTGGTCGTACTTGCAAAGACGTTCCCGCGGATCGTTATGGAGTAGGGAATGAGATCGGAAACGTATGTGGCGTTCGATCCTTTTATCCCAGTGGTGGTACGAGTGAAGGTGTTGTGCTCGATGAGCGTACTTGAGGCGGCGTTGTTGTGTATGCCGATCCCCCATCCGGTCGAGCGTCAGGTTTTTTACGATGATGTGTGAACCGAAAAGAAACACGCCTGTCGAAAATGTGCCGCCGGGACCGGTGATGGTGTGTCCCGCTCCGTCTAAAGTGATGCCGGTGTTCGACGAAATGGAGATGGGTGTTGTGATGTCTTTGGTGAGCGTACAGGTTTTGGAGAGAGCGTCCCAGGTGCCGATGGTCGGGCAGCCTGTGCCGGTGGCGTCTATGGCGAGGGCGGAGGCGGAGAATGGGACTGATACGAGCGCGAGAACTATGAGTATTTTTGGTTTCATGGTGCGGCTATCGTAACACAAAGACGAAGCCGGTGGCAATGTTGACGGGTGTGAGCATTTCATGTCCTCTCTCAATCCTCCCCGAGAAGCTCGATAGTGAACGTCGAACCTTTTCCTTCACCCTCTGACTCCGCCCAGATGCGTCCGTGGTGCGCCTTCATCATTTCTTGTGCGACGTAGAGCCCAAGCCCTGAACCCTCCGTGTATATCTTCTTCACCCCTTCCGCTCGGCTGAACTTTTGGAAGAGTTTCCCGATGGTTTCTTTCGATAGCCCGATTCCGGTATCATGCACCGACACGTATATCTTCCCTTTCTCAGCATCCCTTGAAAGAATAATGTCGATCCTTCCTGTTTCGCTGTATTTAATGGCGTTATCTATGAGGTTTGATACCACCTGCCGGAGCTTTCCGAAATCCGCCGTGGCGTTATATGATCCGCGGTCGCCGCTATCAAGAACGAGTTCAAGTTTTTTCTCTTTCGCGCGGGGTATCATTTCTTCCACCAGCTCCCGCAAGAGACCTTTCATCTCCACGGTAACGAACTGATATGACATTCTCCCCTGCTCGATTTTCGTAATATCAAGGAAGTCTTCAATGATCATGGCGAGCCGAGCGCTTGACTGCGCAATGCGATTAACCGCTTCTTCCGCTTTTTTGGAAAGCTTGCCGTACGATCCTTCGAGGAGCATTGAAGCGTATCCTCCGATGGCGGTTAAAGGCGTGCGCAGCTGATGAGAAGCAATGGAAACGAACTCGGATTTTTCTTTGTCGAGTGCGCGCAAGTGTTCGTTCGCCACCGCAAGATCTTTGGCAATCTTTTCGATTTTTTGCCGCTGTTCGACTTCCTGGAATACCCCGCGGATAACAAATGTTCCGAGAATGATAGTACTCAGAAGGACGAAGAGATTTTGCAAAGCTTCCTCTAATGTATTTGAACCGAGTAATGGAAAGAAGAGGACAAAAACAAGCAACAATACGCCGATCTCGGCAAGCAGGGTTTTAATATTCAAAAAGTCAAAACGCACCATCGCATACGCCGTGAATGCCACGAACGGCAGTGTGTATACATGGCTGAACCGTACAAGAGAGAGATTTTGAAAAAAGATAAAGCTCACGAACGCCAAACCCAGAATAAAGATAAAGGTCAGACAGAGCCCAACGAAAACATATTTCATCTGTTTTTGTTCATTGCCCATCGTGCGGCGAAGTTTTCTCAAAAGCACATAAAACCCGCTCATAGCACAGCTTCCGACAAATAGCCCGAAAAGCCCTATCGCACTCCCCGGCTTCGGCAAGAGCTGCCCCACAGTGTTTATTTCAAGGTGCGTAAAGACATATGGCGACAGGGTTAACGCAGCAATACCGATGAATGCCAAAATGGCGGGGATAAAGGATTTTTCTTTGAGAATATTCTTCTGCTCGGTAAATGAATAAATAAAGAGGAAAAAGGAAAAGGCGTGGAAAGTAGCGAGAAAAAGAGTCATTCTCACCCAAAACAGATAATTCTCCGGCTGCACGAAAAAAGAAGTGTAATTGCCGGCAGCCCACACAACCTGTACAGACACGAAAAACAAAAAAAACCGGCGCGAGACATTTTTTTTCGGCGAATACAAAAATACCACCGTCGCCAAAACAATGTTGGAAATAACCGCGAGTAAAAAAATAGGAAATTCAAAACCAAGAGTGTCCATGTTCTTGCTTTCTATTGTAACAGAAAACTCGACCAAAAACAGGGAAAAGTAGAGGCACGCCCTTGAGGAAGAAACACGGCTCTTCGACGAAAGAGTAATAAAACTCAAGTACTATTACGCTATTTGCGATATTTTCAGCCATATGTTATATTACCCTTGATGAAAAGATGATTCTTTTCAGGGTTTATGGTTCTTTATGTTCAATACAGGAGTAAAAAATGGAAAAGCATGTTACCACACTTTGCGGTCCCGGCTGTTGCCCCGCTTGTCCGGAAATTTTTGTAGACGAATCACGAGAAGACGCACGACAAGTGCGAATCACCGATGATTTCGGACACGAAATTTTCATGTCAAAAAGGCAATTCGGCAACTTCGCCGCAAAAGCAAAAAATGGCGAACTGGAAATATAGTTCAGCTTTTATCTGAAAATACCGCCGTACAAGTCATTGTACGGCATTTTTACAAATTTACTGACCTTTCCACATTAGGTTAACATGGCAAAATTTGATGATTTTCAGCGAGTACGATGACATGGAGCCGAAAAAACCATGAGCCGTACTCGCAGTACGGTGAAATGATTTTTTCGGTGAATGGCGAGTAATCGCAAAAATCAGCGGATTTTGCGTTAACCTCATGCGGAAAGGTCAGTAGATACGTAACCGCTACTCCTTGAACATCGCCCGAAACCAATTTTTTTTTCCTATTTTTATTACC
>CAYRXD010000096.1:3712-4143 GCA_964428135.1 uncultured Candidatus Saccharibacteria bacterium
ATCGGTAATTTTTTCTTCGTTGAGCGAAATTGCGCCTTGCTCGAAAAGCCGGCGAATCTCTGCGTTGCTTTTCTCTTCGTTTTGGTTCAGGAAATATTGTTTCACCGCCTCGAACAGATCTCCGTCTTGAATAACCGGAATTTCCGGCATTGCGCCCGGCATTGCGCCTTTTTGAAAAATATTGACAAATTCTTCTTCAGCGCGGATTGCCGCCGATTCTCCATGGTAAATAGACACTATTTCTTTCGCGAGCCGCATCTTGGCATCGCGCGGATTGCCGCCCTTTTCTATTTTGGATAAAATTTCCCGTACTCCATCCATTGACGTGTAGGTACAAAGCTCAAAGTATGTCTCGAGAGCCGAATCGGGAATGGACATGACCTTCCCGTACATATCCGCCGGCTCATCAGTAATGCCGATGTAATTGTCAA
>CAYRXD010000097.1:0-3987 GCA_964428135.1 uncultured Candidatus Saccharibacteria bacterium
GCCCGCTTTACGAAATGACAATTTGGGGCTCATATCTTGACTGGAAAAGACTACGCCTATTTTTTGACGTACAACATGCATTTTCCCCTGTGCAAATCCTTTTGCCCGCTCGCCGCCTTCCTTGAGGATTTTTCTGACAGCCGTTTCGTCTTGCGCAATCTCTCGGCGCTTTTCCCGAAGCGGGGCGATGAAATTTTTTATATTTTCGATAAGAATGTCTTTGGATTCCTTGTAGCCGATACCGCCATCGCGGTATCTTTTTTCGAGGGTCGCGAGCGTTTCAGTATCGGCAAAAAGTTTATGGAGGGCGAAAACATTGTCCGCTCCGGGGTCTTTCGGTTCTTCGACGCCTTGTGAGTTGGTGGGGATACTCATGACCGCTTTTTTTATCTCATCATCTTCCGCAAAAAGTCCGATGGTGTTGCCGTAGCTTTTGCTCATTTTTTGTCCGTCCGTACCGGGCACTGTTTTCACCGATTCCAAAATAAGTGCTTCGGGGAGTTTGAATGTCTCGCCGAAAATGCGATTGAATTTCTCCGCCGTATCGCGCGCGTATTCGATGTGCTGTTTTTGATCAAGCCCTACCGGAACGACATCCGCATCATGAACGAGAATGTCCGCCGCCATGAGAAGCGGATAATCAAACACGCCGACGTTAATTTCTTTGTTCTTCGCCTCCGCATCTTTGAAAGCGTGCGCGCGCATGAGGTACGGCATCGTGGTGATACAGTTGAATATCCACCCGAGCTCAGTGACTTCGGGGACATCGGACTGTTTAAAAAGAAGCGTTTTTGCAGGGTCGATACCAATAGCAAGATAATCTATCGCCATTTCAAAGGTATTCCGCGAAAGTTCTCCCGCAGTTTGAGTCCCTGTCAGCGCGTGATAATCCGCAATAAAAATCCGAGTCTCATATTGCTCCTGCAAATCCGCAAATTGCTTCATCGCGCCGAAATAATTACCGATATGCGGTCGCCCCGTGGGCTTCACTCCGGAAATGAGAATTTTCTTTTGAGATGTCATTTTTCCATTCTAGCAGAAAAATTAAAAGTGTGGCATGTTGACGGATTGATTATATTATGATACATTATGCTTGTATAAGCACATTATAATACTTTGAATTTGAGGTTTACTATGAACGACATGATAGATGAAGAATTACTTGCTCAATTTAAACATCGATTGGGGCCAAACTACGACAAGGTGAAGATTGCGGAGATAGCAAGCCTGCAAATTGCCATGCGAGCCAAAAAGGAACAACTTGTGGAAGAATTCATGAATAAATCGAGATGTGCTGAGTCTTATGTGGATGCGATGAACGACTTGTTTGTTTCAACTTGTACGAAATGTGAAGCAGTACTTGGGAAAGCGGATTTCGAAAAATTTTTCGACGTTCCTCTTGCGAAAATCACGGGTATCATTGATAAGGAAACTTTTCTTGCTTCACAAAGAGAAATTTCTAAAAAAACATTTGTTGATTAACCTACGATCGGCACTGCACCAAAGAGCAGGAACTTTGTTCCTGCTCTTTTTATTTCTATTTTTCTAAAACCTCAACCCGATGCGCTAGTTCGTTAAATTCGGAGCGATGGACGGTTTCGTCGAGACTCAAAAGGGTGCCGCCGAGCTTCCTTTCAATGGATGCGATTTGACGTCCTTGGATTTTTTGCTCTTCTTTTACGGACGAGACCTCTTCTTTGACTCCGGCGAGGTCTTCTCTCACTTCGGCAAGGTCTTCTTTTGTCGCCATTGTCCTCTTTATCTCTTCAAACCCGTTCATCATAATGCGCGCGAGCATTTCGGTGTCGGTTTCTTTTTTTGTCTTTTTTTGAGTTTTTCCTTTCATGCCAAAAGTATAGTAAAACTCGGCGCAAAAAGCAATCTACAATATCCCCCACGCCTGCAGCTGATCGCTCTCTCTCCCCCACTTCGCGCCAATATCGGTGCGGTAGAACATGTTGGGGAGAATGATATTTTCGATGCGGCGATAGGCTTCTTTCCGCGCGCCTTCAACGGTATTGCTTGAGCCGGTTACCACGAGCGCGTAGCCCGCCTCGCCGGCGAGTTTCCAGTCGTTCTCGACAAGCTTCACGTCGCCCAAATGTACACCGTGCAAATTCGGCTTTTTGAAAATGACGGAAGTATCTTTATAAACCTGAAATTGTTTTTTGTCGTAATACGGGAAAGGCGGTACGGCGACCACCACGCCGACTTGGAATCCTTTGTGTGTTTTCAGCTTGTACGATTCGCCGCGCGCTATTGCGTACAGAAATTCTCCCCACGGACTTGTAACCCCCTCTATCTGAATGCTTATCGTCGGATAGCCGAAGCGCGCCGTGAACTCAAGCGGATAAATCCCCTTCCCGTTCACGATGCAGTTTAAGTCAATCACGCCGACATATCTGCTCGCCCGAAGCCGCTCCCTCATTCTGGCGAGCGTCACTTTGAAAAACCGCCCCGGCTCATCCCAATACACAAGCGTCCCCATTTCACCGGTAAGCGGACCGATATCGCCGGGGAAAAGTTTTTTATGTTCAAAGCCGATATTTACAGGGTAAACAAAATCGTTTCCGTTAAAATATGCTCCGACGGCAACCTCTATCCCCGCCGCAAATTTTTGCAGCTGGAATTTTTTTATTTTTTTCGACCAGCTTTTTTTGTTATGCTTCAAGACCGCGAGCAAATCTTTGCCATCGTCTTCCTGTCCGAGAAATAAAAGACCTTTGAGATACCAGTCGAGCGTTTCTTCTCCGGATGGCTTGAAGACGTATCGCGCCGGATGCATTTCGATAAATTTAATCGCCTCGTCAAAGTCTGTGAATTCCCAGTGCGGCAATATGTTGAGACCCGCATGTTTCATTTCCATTTGTCCGAACTCGCGGTCCATCTCAAGGCGATCGGTATACGCGCTTCCGCCTATCGCAAGTTTCCCGCCATTTCGCAATTCATCGGCAATCGCGCCGAATCCGCACGAGTCGAACACGATAACATCCGCCCAACCTCGCCACTTTTCCCACGAACTTACTTTCTCCACGAACCCATTCCCAATATCCTTTGAACCAGAATCACTCACATACATTTTGACTTCATGTCCTTCTTTTGTAAGCTGCCAAGCGAGGTCAGAAGCGAGTGCTTCCGGACTTACAAAAAGGAATTTCTTCTTAGAACTGTCGGGAACATCATCGCTCTTGGCAATATTTTCTTTTTTCATTATACGCGTATGATATTCCGGTAAAAACAAAATTGCAACACAATACCGCACCGATTTCCCCCTATAGCAAATTCTAGCATATGCTAGAATTTGCTATAGGGGGAAATCGGTTTGAAAAAGAATCATTCAAGCCCGATGTGCATTTCGTACAAGTGTCGGTACACGCCGCCTTCCACGTTCATCAATTCGTCATGGCTTCCCGCTTCTTTTATCGTTCCTCCTTCAAGGACGAGAATTTTGTCCGCTTTCCGCACTGTACTCAGCCGATGCGCGACGATGAATGTGGTGCGTCCTTGCATGAGCTTTTCGAGCGATTCGGTCACGGAACGCTCCGTCGCGGAATCAAGCGCGGATGTCGGCTCGTCGAGAATGAGAATTTTCGGGTCGCGGAGAATGGCGCGAGCAATCGCGATGCGCTGTTTTTGCCCGACGGAAAGTTTGATGCCGCGTTCACCCACGACCGTCTCGTATTTTTTCGGAAACTTTTCAATGAAATCGTCTGCGTACGCTTCTTTCGCCGCGTTCAAAACTTCCTCCTCGCTTGCGCCGAATTTTCCGTATTTGATGTTATTTTTCACCGTATCGTTGAAGAGCACGACTTCCTGCGGAACCACGCCGATATTCCCGCGCAAGAATGTAAGATCAAGCCGTTTGACATCGTGCCCGTCCACAAGCACTTTTCCGCCGCTTGCAAAATAATAGCCGGAAAGCAATTCAATGAGCGTTGACTTCCCCACTCCGGACTCGCCCACAAGCGCCACGACTTCGCCCGCGCG
>CAYRXD010000098.1:0-3986 GCA_964428135.1 uncultured Candidatus Saccharibacteria bacterium
GATGAGCTGCGGGAATTCCTGAAAGAATTTCCAAAGCCGACCCGCCGGAGAGCAGAAGCAATACCGCCGTGCCGTGCGCGGAGAAAAGCGCCTCGCCAAGCGCGAAAGCCGCGGCTTCTTGCGTTTTTTTTATATCGGTGTTTCGTGTGATGTTCATATTTTCGTATTTCGTATGCTGTATGCAGTATTGTACCACACAAAAAAACCTCCGATGTAACAGAGATTACAAATTGAACTTTTTATATTTTATATTCACATCATTCTTATTTCAAAAAATCTTCAGCTTATCCCGAGGAAAAACATGCTTCTTCGGGTTTAAGGTTTTCGGGTTCTGGGGGCATAAAATTACTGGTGGTGAGACTATTGTGTAGTTTCTGTGTCATCCCCGCCTTTGATTCCATAAATTCCACCCCCTCCACTATTTTGCGATTCAGAGGACATTGTTTCCCTTATTTTTTTATCCGCAAGATTGTTTGTTTGTCGAAAACTAGCAATAATTTTCCCTTGATTATCCATGGCCTCTTTTTGTTTTTCAATTATGTGATCCGTGTGTTCCCTATGTCTTGAATCTCCAAGAAAAATAAATAACCATGTCACCCCAATAATTAACATAACCAAACCGACAGTTTCCTTACTTGTCGGCCCATTTTGAGCAAGATAAATTTTTACTCCATACCAAAACAAAAAACCAATACCGATCAGACTTGGAAACTTGGACGATATAATATTTTCCCAAAAATCATTTTCCATTTTCGGTAATAATTGAGTTGATAAGAGCCAAGAAGTCATCCGTTCTTATTGTGTTCTTAATGTCCAAAAATATACTTGGAATTTTTTCGATAGATAACCCATCGGTAAAATCCTGAAAAAAATCGACATCAATAAGAATCCCAGAAAATGGTTTTTCTTTTTTTGAAATAACTTGATTTAAACGTATAGAGAGATTGATTTTATTTATCTTATTTTGCAAAGTAACACCTTCAACTTTTGTGTTTGTTATTGGAGAAAATTTTTTAAAACACTCCTCCAATTTTTTCTTATCTAATTCATAAACAAAATGGCTTCGCCAACCCACACGGCTTATTTCTGTCACGTCCATAATTTTCATTACTTTAATGACTTTTGGAACATAAAAATCATTCATGTATTCCAAGGAATCTGGCTCTTGAAATGATGCCCAGACCGCAGATGGAGAAACTTTCATTTGTTCAGCTTTCTCTTCGGGGTTAAATATAACCAATTCACTCAGGCTCATTTGAAAACGTGGTGGTTTATTTCCAGAATAGAAAAAATTTACAATCTCACCCGCACGGTCAATATACTTATATCCTTGTATAAGATTAACCTGCATGAAACTTTGTCCAATATCAACTTCTGTAATTTTTTTGATTGGCATGTTAAATGAAATTTAAAGAATTCCTGTTACTTTTTCGTACAACATCGGCAAACAATCTTGTTTCATTCTGAATTTTGTTCCATGATTATGTCCGGTTCGCGCGTCAAAATCCACAAGGATTTTTCCTTCTTCGAGGGTTTTCAAAAAGCCCTCAAAGTCAAATTTTTGCAACATCATCACTTTTGAGTATTTGTAAAATTCTTTACTTTTTTCTTTCTTTACTTCTGCTTGAACATAAAAAGTGTTCAGCAACTTTGTGCCTGCTTTGTGTTCCAAATCATCAAAACCCCAATATGGTTGTGGATTAAGTTCTCCGAGTCCCGCATTCTTTTTTACTGTTTTTAGCCACTCCTTATGTCGTGGATCAACAGCAGATGAATCAAACGAGATCAAAATCTTTCTTTCTTTACGATCAATAACGACTTTAAATCCGCGGTCACTTCGCGAATTTCCGTGTATTGTCTGACGAAAACTCATTTCACCCTTTGAGTATTTTTTGTCAGCCTCTTGATGCGCCCAGCCATATTTCGGTAATAAAATTTGAGGAACAAAAAGAATCGCGCGCGGTGACGGTTCAATATGGAAAAGTGTCGTCAAAGACGTTGTGTTAATTCGTTGAGCTTTCAACTCCCATTCTGCGGCATTTGGTATCGGCAAATTATTTTCCTCTATACCCAGCAAATCCTCCAAGGTATTTCCAATGCCTCCGGCATTGCCATGCCGTGCATTTGGAATCCAGCCACGAGCGAAAATTTCTTTAAATTTTTCTATCAAGGCCGGTTTTGTGTATGTGAAAGGTTGATCTATCATAAATTTTTTGTTAAAAAGTTTTTATTTTTCTTTTGTGCTGACTAATTCTTTCTCCTGCCATTTTGCAATATTCTGGTGAAAGATCAATACCTATGTAATCGCGGCCAAAATTAATAGCGGAAAGTGCTGTGGTGCCAGAACCCATGAAAGGGTCAAGAATGGTTTTTGCTGTCGTTGAAGAAACTATACGGTCGATTAAACTGACAGGAAACGCAGCAGGGTGTTCATTGTTCATTTCTTGAGTAAACTCCCAAACATCGCCGTGTCCATTCGCCTTCGGCGCAAGTTTGAAATTTGGTTTTGCAATAAGATAAATAACTTCATATGTTGGAACAAAGTAACCGGCGTTAAAATTAAAACCGCCTTTTCTCCGCCAAATTATAATTTGACGGACGGGAAAACCGCTCACAATATCTTGACGGTCTTGCAACACCCCACCTTGTACACGCCATTTGTGGTTATAAAAAATTGCTCCATCATCGGGAATGATCCGAAACATTTCAGAGAGACAATCTCTTTGCCATCTCACATATTCATCGTGTGGCATATTATCATTATGATGAGAATAACCTTTTTGTAGAGCGGCATTTGCCCATTTTCCACCCCTACCGTCTTTCATTCCGTTTCCTGTGGAATTTTTTAGATTATATGGAGGTGAAGTAATTATCAAATGCACTGAATTATCAGGGATTTTTTTCATTACGTCAATCGCATTTCCGCAAATAATTTGATTTATAAATAGATTGTGATTTTTTGATTCTTGGTGAGTATTTCTCTTTTCTTCATTACTTGAGATTATAAACTCAATATCTGGAATTTCATTTTTTTTGTAAGAATTTTCTTGTTTTGTGTCAATCAGCAAATCAAACAATGATGCCTGCGCCCCTTCCGCGACATATTCCGTGTCGGTCAATTTAGTATCGTGCAGTTCTCCCAAAACGCTGTGGGTTCCGTTTTTTGCGATAATGAGAAAATCAACGACATTCACGCCCATGAGTTTTCCCACCTCAATGATTCGCTTGGCAACTTGCTTGTCTTGCTCGCTTGGCGAAGGGTCGCCTGATGGATGGTTGTGTACGATTATCACTCCCGCGGCGCGCATTTCGTATGCGGGCGCAAAAACCTCGCGCGGATCCGCGATGCTTTTATCCAATGAGCCGATGGAAACAGTTTCTTTTTTTATCAAAGCGTTGCGAGCGTTCAGATACAAACACACGAGATGTTCTTGTTTTTTCTCTTTGAGTTCCGACGCCTGCGCTACCGCATCCTCCGCCGACAAAATGAGGTTGTCCGGCGCGTTTTGCTTGTCGTACAACCGCCCCGCGAGCGCGAGAACGGAAACGATTTGCAACGCCTTCGCGGAACCTATGCCGGGAATTTGCGTCAGTTCATCAACGGTAACATTCAAAAACTTATCGCCGAATTTTTTGAGGATTTTTTGCGCCAACACTTTAACATTCGTTCCTTTGATTCCGCTTCCGAGCAAAATAGCCAGCAGTTCGCTGTCGGAAAGCGCGTCCGCCCCTTTTTCCAAGAATTTTTCTCGCGGACGGTCGAATTTCGGGGTGTCTTTCAGTTTCGTCATGGTTTTTTATCTTTTTATCTCTCCACTTTACCACAAAAAACCGCCCTGTTAAAGGGCGGCGACGGGCTATTGGGGTCAGACCCGTTATTCCAGTCCTTTTTTGGAGATGGGATGGACTGGATAAACCGTAAAAGCGTTTCTGTATCCGCCACATCGGTAAGATATTCTTTTCCATCTGAAGATTCCATTTTCAGT
>CAYRXD010000099.1:0-3916 GCA_964428135.1 uncultured Candidatus Saccharibacteria bacterium
GAATATCTTCTGAATAATTCGTTCAGTTGCAACGAGTTGTCCTTCTTTCATATTATGGAAATATCACAAAATCGAGAAATAAAAAAGCCCGCCTCGGCGTAACCCGGGCGGACTTTGAGTAAATCAAATCGTTTTTACCACACTGGCTGTGCATAGGTTTCGCTATCTTCTTTTTCAAAAGTAAAGATACACTTTTCGTATGGCGACGAAACAGTCGCACACAAGAACAGGCGTTTTTTTGTCCGTTCTCCACCAATTTGATCTATTTTGTGCGTAAAAACAACCATCATACCTTTATCCACGACAATACGAGCTAAACGGTCAGCTTGTACATTTCCTTTAATGATCGAACAATCTTCCCAGTTGTGAATTGATTGTCTAAAAAATTTTCGTACCCAAGGGTGTTTTGCCGTGAAAGCATCGATTTCTTGCTGGCGTTCGCCCTCAAAGTCACATATTTTTATTTTCACCAGCTTCACTAATTCGTTTACCGTGCTCACAACTTCTGCTTCTGTGTAGAGTATAATTTCGAAGTCTTGAGCGAATTTGGCAAGCGTGGAATCTTCTATCGGTTTTTTAATCATTTTTACACCTCCTGTAAAGGTTGTGTTTATGGGTTATGTCAAACAATATTCACTGCTTATAATATACCACTTTAAATTTTTGTCAAGACTTTGTCCGGTTTTCAGGTATTTCAAAGCCGAGATGCCCGAAGGCTTTCGGTGTCACAACGCGCCCGCGCGGAGTGCGCTCTAACATGCCTATTTGGATGAGGTATGGTTCGTTGACTTCCTCAATCGTTGCGTCTTCTTCGGAGAGAGAAGTGGCGATGGTGCCAAGCCCCACCGGACCTCCGGCGTGGTTTTGGATGATGGTTTCGAGGATTTTCCGGTCAGCGAAGGTAAGACCGAGGTCGTCCACCTCAAGAAGATGAAGCGCTTTTCGGGCGGTTTCTTGGTTTAACGGCGTTTCGTGTACTTGCGCGTAATCGCGGCAGCGTTTCAAAAAATAATTTGCGGTTCGCGGAGTGAAGCGGCTTCGTTTTGCAATTTCCGAAACACCGCCCGCATCAATTTCAATCCCGAGGATTTTTGATGAGCGTTCAACAATCTTTTGTATTTCGTTTTCCGTATAAAATTCCAAACGAAAAGTGCCGCCGGAAAAACGCGAGCGGAGCGGGGAAGAGAGAAGTGCGACGCGCGTGGTGGCGGCGATAAGCGTGAACGGCGGAAGTTCAAGCTGGATAGTGCGTGCGGACGGACCTTTGCCGATAAGAATATCTAAAGTTCCCGATTCCATCGCCGGGTACAAAACTTCTTCGATGAGTTTGTTGAGTCGGTGGATTTCGTCGATAAATAAAATATCTCCCGGTGAAAGATTTGTGAGAACAGATGCGAGGTCTCCGACTTTTTCAATCGCGGGACCCGATGTGATTTTTATCTGGCTTCCGGTTTCTTTTGCAATTAAGTGCGCGATAGTCGTCTTCCCGAGCCCCGGCGGACCGTAAAAAAGAAGGTGTTCCGGCGGATGTTTTCGCTGTTTTGCGGCGGTAAGGAGGATGTGTAAATTCTCTTTTATCTTTTCTTGACCGATATATTCGCTCCACACGTTCGGGCGCAGGGTTGTGTCCAAAAAAGCGCTTTCTTTACGGATATTCGTGCTTTCGCTTGACATAAATTATATTACATGATAGGATGGGACTGAATCAATTTTTGAATGCGCATTGTAAATATCTAAGCAATCGGGCGGTTACACGCTTCCGGGTGTTTTCTGAGGACTTTATGGTCGACGCTTTCGAGCGCGCGTACTGGAATTCTCCTTAAGAGAATTCCTAACTTTTAGTGCCAATACCAATTTTTACTGAAAGGATTGCTTAGATATTTATACTGCGTATTTTTTATTTATACTAACGCACTCTTTCTTTAAGAACAAGCAGTTGAGGAACAAGTTTTTTGAGAAGTCAAAGTTTTTTAAAATTCGAAATCAGAAGCACGACAATAAGACATTTGCGAAACAATACTAAAATTCAAATATTAAAAAACTAAAACACAAAACATGGACGGAACGTTTTGAATTTTCTATTTTTAGTATTTGGACTTGTTTCGTATTTCGAATTTAGTGCTTCGAATTTTACCTCACCCCCGACATATCAACCACGCGATAGAGTTCTTCAAGAGCTGTGACGCCGTTCAGTACTTTTATGATGCCGTCTTCTCTCATATCAAGAAGCCCTTGCGGCCGCGAGGCTTTTTTTATTTCGCGATCGCTTGGATTCGTGTCGAGAATATTTTCAACCGCGTTATCAATAAGAATACCCTCATACAGCCCTATTTGACCTTTGAAACCGGTGTTGTTGCATTTTTCGCATCCAACCGCTTTCCAGATGTTGCCATGATTTTCAATACGGCGCCCGACAATCCCATGAATAATTTCGTCGATAAGGGCGCGCTCGTCTTCCGTTTGTTTTGATTCTTTTTTGCACGCGGTGCACAAGATACGGATAAGCCGCTGCGCGAGAGCTATATTTAATGCTCCGCCGATGATTTTCGGGTTAACGCCAAGCCCGATGAGGCGGGGGATAGCCCCGGCGGCATTATTGGTGTGAAGCGTCGAGAATACCAAGTGTCCGGTCAGCGCCGCATCAAGCGACGTCTGTGCTGTTTCCTGGTCCCGAATCTCTCCGACCATGATCACATCGGGGTCTTGCCGCAATACTGCGCGAAGTCCGGTGAAAAAGCTGTATCCTTTTTGTTCATCGGTTTGGGTTTGGACGATACCGGGAAGGTGGTATTCTATCGGGTTTTCAATGGTAATAATCTTGAGTTCCGGCGTGTATATTTCGCGCATAAAAGCGTACAAACTCGTTGTTTTTCCCGATCCGGTCGGTCCGGTGGTAAGAATGAGCCCGTTCGGTTTCTGAATCTCTTTTTGTATGATGTCGCGCAGGGTATCGTCAATACCCAATGCCGAGAAGGGGATATTGATGATGTCCGGGTTTAGGATACGAAGAACAATAAACTCACCGTATGTACCGGGTATGGCGGATGCTCGTATCTCCACTTCCGTATCACCAAGCCTGACACTGAATCTCCCGTCTTGCGCTACGGAGGTTATATTGATTTTCATTCCCGACACCAGTTTAATGCGCGATAAGAGGAGTTTGTAGGAATGGGAGTCGAAAACGGTTATTTCTTGAAGGACGCCATCAAGACGCAGCCGGAGCCGGGAATGATTCTCTTCAGCTTCAATATGTATATCTGAGGCACCGGTTGCCATGCCGCCGGCAAGCACCATTTCCAGAATACGCGATATATGGTGCGTTTTTTCCGTATTCTGCATTGTTTCCTCAATGAGCGCCTGGAGGTCGTTGATATTTTTCAGACGTTCCAAGAAGTAAGAAATATCAGAATTTGAGATCTCCAAAATACCGGCTTTTTCGCTTTGTGCGAGAGAAAGGTCTTTATACCGTTCCCATGTATGCTCCAGGCTCGTCATTGAGGTCATGTAGAGGACGACAAAAAACCCTTGATGCTCAAGCTCTGCGATAGTAAACCGCGTATCTTTGTTGTTTGGGGAGTGGACGGCGACAAAGAGCTTCTTTCCGATCATATGAAATGGCGCGAGAAGAGATTTTCGCGCAGCAGTCTCGGTGACTGTTCGCAGGGCGTCGCTGTCAATCGCGGTGGTGGTGAGGTCAATGTAAGAAACACCGTATTTTGCGGAAAGTATGCGCGCCAATTCCTCCTCTTCTTGCTGGTGGATTTCGTCAAGTTTTTTGAGTTGTTTTTCTTCTTCAAATTGAGGCATAGGGAGGGTATGGTTGCATTCATCTTACCTTTTTTGCGGAGCGGAAACAAGGAAAGTTATACAATACAACATGAGCCCCAAACGCCTCCTGCGTTCCGACGCAAAATGA
>CAYRXD010000100.1:0-3714 GCA_964428135.1 uncultured Candidatus Saccharibacteria bacterium
GCACGGTACGGCGATCGTTGTCCTTGCAGGGCTCATCAATGCGCTCAAGGTTGTCGGGAAAAACAAAGAAGATATAAAAATTGTGATAAACGGCGCCGGAGCGGCGGGGACGGCGGTGGCGAAGCTCATGCATGAGTACGGAGTGAAAAATATAATCGTTTGCGATACGAAAGGGGTAATCGGAAGCGCACGCGGCGATTTGAATGAACACAAAAAAGAGCTCGCAACATTTTCAGCAGAACCCGGTCTTTTCGGCACGGTCTACGATGCGCTTGTCGGCGCTGATGTTTTTATCGGCGTTTCCAAAGGCGGACTTCTTACGGCGGAGCATGTGAAAACTATGGCTCGCGATGCGATAATTTTTGCGATGGCAAACCCAACACCTGAAATTATGCCGGACGATGCTCTCGCGGGCGGGGCGAAGATCGTCGCGACCGGACGTTCCGATTTTCCCAATCAAATCAATAATGTCCTCGCATTCCCGGGAATTTTTCGCGGCGCACTCGACGCGCAAATACCGCAAATCACCGAAGAGATGAAGCTCGCCGCAGCAGTTGCACTCGCGAATTTGGTGCAAAACCCAAGCCCTGAAAAAATAATCCCCGGACCGTTTGATAAGGGTGTGGCGGAGGCGGTGGCGGAGGCGGTAAAAAATTGCCACGCATGAGAATCGATTGATATAATTCACTCTATGAAAGAAGGTATGAAAGAATTGCCGGAAGATCATTGGTTTGAAGTGATGAGCCGGATCAAAGAGAAGTTCGGCGGCGAAAAACCATCTCCGATGGAGGTGCGTGCCGCAGTCCTCTTGGACTTGGCAGGAATTCCGAGCGGGCAGTATTCCGCACTTAAAACAGACGAAGAAGGGAAGCGAACCGATCCGGCGGGCGATCGGTCAATTGCGGAGTATCTCACAAACCCGGCGGGGCTTATTCTCTCCGGCACGAAAGGCATTACGACGCGAGATTTGCGCGACCGTTATCCGGACGGACTGCCGGATGAGATACTGAGGACTCTCGACGAAAAGACGCAAAAAATAATAGGAATTATGTATAAGTATGATCATTACGCACGAGAAAATTTTCCGGACACGCAAGAGGACAACGAAGCGCAAAAACCGATAATTTTACATTTTTTACCCGGCGGCGCGCCTCTTTTTTTGGTGGGCTACACCCACAACAAAACATGGCAGCATAACTACGGTTACTACGTGAAAGAAATTGGTAAAGAAGCAGGCGTGGTGGCGATAGAAGGATTTACCGATAAACCGTTTGCCCAATCCTTGGATGCACGATGGTCGGATTCCAACCCGAAAATACAAACCAACGATTATTCTGCTTTTATAAAAAATTTAGTGGAATCCGGATACTCCGGATTATTCACGGAAGTCGACGGACGTGATATATCGCGTGTTAATCTCGAGGGGGTTGAATCGCTTTTTCGAATATATTTTCTTGATCTTCCGGATTCGTTTTATGAAAAATATTTGGCATACTTAAAAAAAGAACACCCGAAATTTGGGGCGCACATAGCAACAGCAAAGAAATTAAAAAGCTTTCTTTCCGATCAATCAACAAACAAAGAACTCGGCATATCACGAGCGGACCGTGAGTCTTCCGCCTCCTCGTATCGGGACGGGAAAAGGTATTATTCCCACCCTGCGCTTTCCGATAGCGGAAAAGTATCGCTCATGCTTACCGGCAACGAGCTTGGACAAATGATATATACTGATGCGCTGGCGGCAATAAAACTTCACCTTTTGGGGAGGATGATGAATGAGGAACATATTCCCAAGGGCGTAATCGTTGATTACGAAGGAACCAACCATTTGTCATCTAAATCATTTTTCTTACAATACCCGGAATATGCCATGGAAATAGTACTGCGCACCATATCGGAGCTGCTCGCGGGTCATGCGGAACAAGGAAGCTCTAATACAGAATCTGCTGAACTTCACTCGCAACGGGTGTTTGAGCACACTGATTGGGAACAGGTGATTCGGGAGATATTCCGGATTCCATTCAAGAAGATCGCCGAACCTGTGCCGGGTCGTGATAGTGTAGAAATAGGAGAAAATCAACGTCCGATGGTTGATACTCATCCGGACGGCTATGCGTTAGACACCATTCTTGCTTCCAAAAAAGAAGGGAAGCGAAGCGTTGAAGACTGGGCGAAGATAATGGAGGAGTCAATCAAGAAATTTGCATTTTAAGGCAATATCTGGTAGTATCCGTGTATTAGAAAATCCAAGTGTAAATACTTTATGCCAATCATCAAATCAGCAAAAAAGGCGCTTCGAAGCTCGAAACGAAAGCAGGTCTATAATCTGCGCCGAGTGAAAGCAATGAAAGAAACAGTCAAGGAAGTAAAAAAGCTCATTGCCGGAAAGAGTAAAGCGGAAGCGGAAAAGCTCTTGCCGAAAGTGTACCAGACGATAGACAAAGCCGCGAAAAGAGGGGTGATCAAAAAGAACACTGCCGCTCGCAAAAAATCTCGCATCGTTAAGATGATCAAAAAAGCTGCCTAGGTAAAGAAAGAAATATCCGCCCTCTGGGCGGATATTTCTTTGCTTTGTTACAGGGTTTGAATGAAGTACTTCGCGGACGGACAGGTAAAAATGGTCTCTGTCACCCCTTCTTTTTTATAGAAACCGTAAACTTTAATTGTCGCATTCGCCCTCACTGTTTTTCCGTCCGCCGCTGTTTTCTCGTTTATGCAAAAACCTTTGTCGTTTGTATTATAGATAACAGTAATATCTTTTTCCCCGACCCGCATGGTTAAAAAACACTTTGAACTTTTACCGGCTTGTTCGGAACAGTCCGTTTTGTTTGAAAGTACTTTTCCTACGATTGTGGCGGTGCTGTCCGCAGAAACACGCAATGTCTTAAGGGAGTCATCCGCGTTCTGTTTTGCCAGGTGGTAGAGGGTATAGCCAAGGAAGACAATAAACAGTAATCCGATGATTTGTTTTAAGAATTGAAGCATACGCTCTCTTTTGAAATTTATCCTCTCGGCAAGAATCGAACTTGCATCGCAAGCTCCGCAAGCTTGCGTCCTATCCATTGAACGACGAGAGGAATTGTTTAAGAATTTAAAACCCAAGCCACTCCATAACCCTTTGTCCGAGCGGCTCGTATATTTCCCGTTCCTCCATGAAATCTAGCAGAAAATGACGCAGTTCGTCAATGTTTGCGTTTCCGAGGGGTATAACGATGAGCGGCATCATGTTTTTCTGTGATTCCAGAAGGAGCACTTTTTCACTCTCGCCGCTTCCCTGGTCTTTGACCCAAAAGTGGTCAAGCGTCTGGTATGGATAAAGTTTTCTATCAATAGTTATCCCGCGTTCGTTCGCTTCGTAGTCAAGCGTTCGCGGGGGGCGCACGGCGTAGAGGAGGGAGGCGAAGGCGCCGATACCTATAACAAAAGCAAAGAGAATGTTTTGCAAATATATGGCAAGCGCAATAAGACCAATGGTTGCCAACACGAACCACCAGTACCAGTCGGTCGTTTTTTTATGAAAAGGATATTCCGGCGCTTGCCAGACGATGGCATGTCTTTGCTGATCCATGAGTATAGTATACTTTTGTATACATGCGAGCGCGAGGGAAAACGTGGCAAAGAATCAAGAAGAAAGAATCAGGAATCAGGAGTACGTCGCCCCAGTCTTTTCCAGTCAAGATATGAGCCCCAAATTGTCATTTCGTAAAGCGGGCG
>CAYRXD010000101.1:0-3654 GCA_964428135.1 uncultured Candidatus Saccharibacteria bacterium
TTCATCCGCTTCAAGCCGCCGTGGATCCGCTCTTTGAATCAAAGACGGACTGGGAGATTTTCCGGAGCCTTGCCGAGAAGTTCTCGGAGTTTGCGCCGGGGCATCTCGGCGTCGAGAGGGATATCGTGCTTACGCCGCTTCTTCACGACACTCCGGGGGAACTCGGTACTCCGATGGGCGAAGTGCGGGATTGGAAAAAAGGAGAGTGTGAACCTGTCCCCGGAAAAACGATGCCGAATATTGCGGTGGTGGAACGGGATTATCCGAATACGTATAAAAAATTTACGTCAATCGGCCCGCTCCTCTCAAAGCTCGGCAACGGGGGGAAAGGTATTGCATGGAACACCGAAAAAGAAGTGGAAGAACTCGGCGCACTGAACGGCCGCGTGGAAGAGACAGGCGTCTCGCAAGGACTGCCAAAGATCGAAAGCGCGATTGATGCCTGTGAGATGATACTTTTGCTTGCGCCGGAAACAAACGGCGAGGTGGCGGTCAAATCATGGAAAGCGCTCGAAAAGATTACCGGACTCGAACTTGCCGATCTCGCAAAACCGAGAGAAGGAGAGAAAATCCGTTTTCGCGATATTGTGGCACAGCCGCGCAAGATTATTTCCTCTCCGATATGGAGCGGCATTGAATCCGAGGAGGTGTGCTATAACGCGTGCTGGACAAATGTCCATAAACGGATCCCGTGGCGCACTCTCACCGGCCGCCAGCAGTTCTATCAGGATCACGCGTGGATGATTGCCTTCGGTGAAGGATTTGCGGTATACAAACCGCCGATTGACACCAAGACGGTGAAATCAATGCTTGGTTTTTCCAAAGAAGGAGAGAATGGAAACAAGGAGATTGTGCTCAACTGGATCACGCCTCATCAAAAGTGGGGCATCCACTCGACCTATTCGGACAATCTGCGGATGCTCACGCTTTCCCGCGGAGGACCACATGCGTGGCTCTCGGAAGAGGACGCGCTTCTGGCAGGCATTGCCGATAATGATTGGATGGAAATCTGGAATGAGAACGGAACACTCGCGGTTCGCGCGGTGGTAAGCCAGCGCGTGCCTCGCGGAATGATCCTCATGTATCACGCGCAGGAAAAGAACGTGAATATGCCGAAAGCGGAAATAAGCGGCAAGCGCGGCGGTATCCACAACAGCGTTACTCGCACGGTAGTGAAGCCGACGCACATGATCGGCGGCTACGCGCAGCTTTCTTACGGGTTCAACTATTATGGCACGGTTGGTTCCAATAGAGACGAATTTGTCATCGTGCGCAAAATGGATCAAAAGGTGGAATGGTAAAACATCGCGCCCAAAACAGTAGCAATACTGTTTTGGGCGCATTCTTACACGAGGTATGCTATGAAAATCAGAGCGCAAATTGCCATGGTTTTGAATCTCGACAAATGCATCGGCTGCCATACCTGTTCCGTCGTCTGCAAAAATTTGTGGACGTCGCGAAAAGGGCTTGAGTACGCCTGGTGGAATAATGTCGAAACAAAACCGGGCACGGGCTTCCCGACGAATTGGGAAGATCAGGAAAAATTTCAGGGAGGATGGGTATTGAATGACGATGGAAGATTGGAACTCCGCCAAGGCGGAAAACTGAAACTTCTCTCAAACATATTCGACAATCCGAACATGCCAAGCATGGATGAGGATTACTACGAGCCGTTCACTTTCGACTACGAGCACTTGGAAAACGCTCCGGCGGGTCAAAAAACACCGCCGACGACGCGCCCGCGGTCAATGGTGACGGGTAAAAGAATAGAAAAAATTAAAAAAGGTCCGAACTGGGAAGATGATCTCGGGGGCGAATTTGATAAACGCGGAAAGGACGCGAATTTTGAAGGTATCCTAAAAGCGATGCATGCCCTGTTCGAAACCACGTTTATGGCATACTTGCCGCGGCTCTGCGAGCACTGCCTAAATTCTTCATGCGTTGCATCGTGCCCTTCGGGCTCGATATATAAGCGTGAAGAAGACGGCATCGTTCTCATTGACCAAAACAAATGCCGCGGATGGCGCATGTGCGTTTCGGGGTGTCCTTATAAAAAGATTTTCTTCAATTGGGACACGAAAAAATCCGAAAAGTGCGTGTTTTGTTTTCCGCGCATCGAGGCGGGACTGCCGACCCTGTGCTCTGAATCCTGCGTCGGGCGGATTCGATATCTCGGCGTCATTCTCTACGATGCCGACAAAATCGAGGAAGCCGCAAGCGTCGAAAACGAGCAAGATTTGTACGAAGAACAGCTCAAGATTTTTCTCAACCCGCATGATTCTCTAATCGCGCGGCTTGCGGAAGAGCAAGGAATTCCGGCATCGTGGATTGAAGCGGCAAAAAAATCGCCCGTCTACAAAATGGCGGTTGACTGGAAGATTGCGTTTCCGCTCCATCCGGAGTGGCGGACACTGCCGATGATCTGGTACGTGCCTCCGCTTTCGCCTATTACAGCGGCGGCGGAAAACGGGCTTATCGAAAAAAAGGGATTTTTCCCGCAGTTTGATTCGCTCCGTATTCCCATGAAGTATCTCGCCAATCTTTTGACGGCGGGAAAGGAAGAACCGATAGTTTCTGCTCTCAAACGTTTAATCGCGATGCGAGAATATCGCCGCCAGAAAACAGTAGGGACTATAGCGGGTACGGTGAACGATGAAATACTCACAGAAGCCGGGCTTACGGTAAAACAGACGGAAGAAATGTATCGGTATTTGGGAATTGCAAACTACGAAGACCGATTCGTCATTCCGACAAGCCACAAGGAATACGCGATTGACGCATTTTCCGAAAAAGGCGCGTGCGGATTCTCGTCCGGCAACGGATGTGCGCACGGCGAACTTTCCTCGATGGAGGTATAAAACATGAAAACCTATCTCGTTTTATCGCTTCTTCTCGAGTATCCGAGTGCGGAATGCGTCAGTAATGTCAGCGCGCTTGAGGGTATTCTTCAGGAAGAAGCGGGAGAGAACGGAGGAGCGGCAAGGACGCTTGCTCCTCTCCTTGAAATGTTTCGAACTGTTTCGTTGCTTTCTCTTGAAATGCGGTACACGGACACGTTTGAGCACAGTCGGAGCAATTCGCTTGCTCTCTACGAACATCTCTATGGCGAAGATGCGGCCCGCGGGTTGGCGTTATCCTGCCTCCGCGAAAAGTATGCTTTGTACGATTTTGTTCCAAAAAGCGGTGAACCGCCGGACTTTATTCCGGATATTCTCGAATATCTGTCCATCCTTCCGCAAGAAAAGGCGGAAGAAAGTCTCGGGAGGACGGTTCATTTATTCGCTTTTTTGAAAGACAATCTCAAGAAAGCCGAAAGTCCATATGCGTCCGTCTTTGAAGCACTGGAGCGGATGTCTTTTGTCAAACCACAGCCGATGGAGGTGCTGTTATGAATTATTTTCTTTTTGGTATCTACCCGTATATCGCGGTCGCTATTTGCGTTTGCGGTTGCTGGTATCGATACACACATCGTCCGGAGAGTTGGAAAGCTGATTCCGATCTTCTTTTATACCGATGTAAGATCCGAAAGCTCGGATTGAAACTCCTGCATTGGGGGATATTCCTGCTTCTTGCGGGTCATGTAGTCGGGCTCCTGACTCCGCATGAGATCTATGAACCATTCATTTCTCCCGCGTACAAGCAGATAGTTGCGAT
>CAYRXD010000102.1:0-1979 GCA_964428135.1 uncultured Candidatus Saccharibacteria bacterium
CTGGCGTATCAAATTATGGCTTTATCTCAATGGGAATGAATTTATGGATTCACGGGTCATGGTGTTAAATACTCTGTTGTGTCAAGGCATACGAAGAACCTGTTCAAAATCTCACCGCCCAAAAAAATAAAAGCATAGATTTTTAAGGGCTTGTCTGCCAAAACCCGCGAATTTCCGCCGAGACATGAGATTTTGAACAGGTTTTAAGACCTCCGCCGCATTTTTTCCTTTACCTTATCAATGATACCCGCAATATCCCAGTCCGCTTTCACCAGATAATCGCTCACCCCCTTTTCTGACACCTTTGTTATTTTTTCCGTATCGGAAAGATTCGTGAGCATGATAACGTTCGCTGTTTTACCCCATGAATCTTCGCGAAGTTTTTCGAGCATGCTGATACCGTCCATTTTTGGCATCACCACGTCAAGAAGCATGAGATCCGGATGCTCATGAAGCGCCGTCGAAAGCCCCTGCTCGCCGTCTTCCGCTTCAAACACCGTAAAACCCTCAATCTTGAGATTGTCCACGATCACCCGGCGAAGCACGCGATCGTCTTCCACTATAAGTACTTTTTTTGAGCCTTCCATATTTTTGAGAATAAACGATTAGAAATAAAATGGTAGCGGTAACCGATATGTACCATTGTACACCCATCAAAGATTTACGCCAAGTCTTTCGCGCCCTGCACAGCATTCATTCCAGAGAGAGGAAGTTCGACAAAAAATGTCGTCCCTTTGTTCTCCGTCGAAAAAAACCACGCTCTCCCGCCCCCGCGCTCCGTGATCGACTTAATGATATACAGCCCGAGTCCCGTACCTTCGGATTCCACCACGCGGGCGTTGTCTGCCCGAAACAGTTTGGTGAATATCTTCTCCTGCACGCCAGCCGGGATGCCGATGCCGGAATCAGTAACTTGTATCAGCATGTTCTTCTCATCTTTCGTCAGAGAGAACTCGACATGTCCGCCTTTCGGCGTGTATTTTATCGCATTTGAAAGCAAATTTTGAATAACGACTCTCATAAGCTTCGGGTCAACGTTCACTTTCGGAAAATCCTCTTGGTAAAATGCTGTCACCCGGATATTTGACTCTTGTATTTTCACAAAAAGCTCTTTCAAGACGCTTTCCGCGATCTCTTTTATGTCCATCAATTCCGGTTCGATGGCAAACGTGCCCATGTCAATGCGCGAAACGTTTAGAAGCGCATTAACGAGGTCGATCATTCTGATATTGCTCTTGTATATTTCACTGAGATAATCCTTCTGGTTTGCATTCAGGGGACCGAGTTTTTCCGAGTCGAGCATTTCGGAATACCACCGGATAGCCGAGAGCGGCGTGCGCAGCTGGTGAGAAGCGAGTGACACGAACTCCGTCTTGCTTTTATCTATCTCTCTTTCCTTTGTGATGTCGCGGAAAACCACGATGGCGCCGATAATGCGTCCATCAAGCAGTATCGGTGCGGAGGTTACCGCCACCGGAAACTTCGTACCGTCTGCCTTAAAATAATACGAGACTGTCGTAATGCGAGTGCCGCTAAGAAGCGTCCGGAATACGGGGCGCTCGCCGACGGGGATCATCTCTTCTTTTTCGTTCTGCTCGATCGGCACAATGTCCACAAAAAACTTCCCCATAGAACTTGCCGCATCGCGCCCGAGCATTTTCACCGCTTGCGGATTTATCACCAATATCTCGCCGTCTTTATTCGTCGCTATCATACCATCGCCGATGCTTGTCAGCAACGCTTCATATTTCACCTTTTCCTGTTTGACGATCTCGTTTGCTTTTTCCAACTCGTCCGTCTTGCTTTGGAGAACGGTTTCCACATCTTTCAGCCGTGATATATCAGTCGTCTGTCCCGCCATGCGCACAACTTTACCGTTCTTGTCCCATATGGCATGCCCGCGATCCAAAACCCATTTATACTCGCCGCCCCTTGTCTGCATTCGATGCTCGATATGGAAATAGGCGCTCCGCTTCTGA
>CAYRXD010000102.1:1989-3359 GCA_964428135.1 uncultured Candidatus Saccharibacteria bacterium
TTCTGAAAGTGCAATTCGAGCGACTGAACTACTGAAGCGGCATCTTCGGGATGTATCATAGCAAACCATGCTTCCGGGTCATTTGAAAGTCCGAGCTTTTTATAACCGAACATTTCAAGCCACTGAGGCGAAAAGGATATTGAATTCTTCACCATATCCCAATCCCAGGTCCCGTCGTTCACTCCATCCACCGCAAGCAGAAACATTTCGTTTTGGTACTCAAGCGTCCGCGTTTTTTTGAGCACGCCAATATATGAAGACACAAAAAAAAGGAGGAGCAAAAATACGCCAAAGGCAAGCGCGCCTCCGCCGAAAAGCGCAAGCGACGGAAGCCACACTCCCGCAGTTTTTGACGATACCGCCAAAAGAGAAGAATAGCGCCATGCCGCAAATACCCCGAGTACGAGGAGTATGAGCACCACGAAAGGAAAAAGTTTCCAGGCAAGAGGAAGGTGCTTCTCCGCCGCTTCTTCGGCTTTTTCCGCGAGGGCATTTTTCGGACCGGTTTGTATGGTTTCCTGTTTTTTTTTGAAGAAGCTCATGTAGCTTCATTATACCGAAGAGACCGCTTCGGTGCACTGAGGATAAGTCGAAAAGTTTTTAGAGGTATCATCCTTAATCACATTCTCCCTCTATAGCAAATTCTAGCTGCTAGAATTTGCTATAGAGGGAGAATTACACAACGCATAAAAAGAACGGCGTCTCCGCCGTTCTTTTTATATTATACCATTTCTAAAAAACCAGTTAAGCCTTTTATTAAAAAGGTATTATTTTTTTCCTGTGACGGGTTGCTTCTTCTTTTGCAGTTCTTCAGCCAAAACGAGTAAGGGACTTGCCAAAAATACGGACGAGTACGTTCCGGCGATGATCCCGATTAACAGTATGAGCGAGAAATTATGCGTTGAAGCGGGTCCAAAATAGAGTAACGCCGCAAGCACTAAAATAACAGTGAGAGACGTATTGATGGAACGCACGAATGTCTGACGAAGAGAAGTGCCGACTACCTCGGAAAAATTTTCGGAGACTTTGAGTTTGAGGTTTTCTCTTACCCGGTCAAACACGACGATGGTGTCATGAACAGAGAATCCGAGAATGGTAAGTATGGCGGTCACAAAAAGGACGTCTGCCTCAACGCCCGAAAAGTATCCGAGCAGAGCGAGAGCGCCGGTCGGGACGATAATATCATGGGCAAGCGCCACGATCGTAATCAGTCCGTATTTAGAAGAAGAGACCGGAAGCGAGACTTTCCTGAAAGCAAAGGCGACGAAGAGCACGATAGCGAGGAGCACCGCCATGATCGACACCCACGCTTTTGCTCGAAGTTCATGCCCGATGACCGGACCGATGGACGTAAAGCGCTTCTCGATAGG
>CAYRXD010000103.1:0-3310 GCA_964428135.1 uncultured Candidatus Saccharibacteria bacterium
TACCAGACGAACGAGAGTTCGATGCTTTTCCCTTTCAGGGGGTAAGTTCAGTATGCAGCTGCCGCAAAAACAACGACGAGGGAAAAACCGGCAAAAAAGAGTGTTATGACCCTGATGAAGATTTTTTGTTTTTCCATAGCTCTTCAAAATTAAACTATATTAATAGGACTTATGCGTTTGGATGAGATACGCCGCCAAAATCGAGAAACGGAGCGAGGCGTATTATCAATACGGTGAGCGAGTATCGCAGAGTTTGGCAAGTATATCGCCAAACGCGTAAGTCCTAATTAAAACTCCAAGAAATGAAGGTCTGTCTCGCTATTATCTTCCAAAGAAAAACACCAGGAATCCGCCGGGTAATCTATATACCCATCGCTATCGTTGTCGATCTTGTCCGAGCATTGAGTACAGAGCTTCGTTCCTTTCACCGACCTGGTGTTACCGCAGTTGCTCACCTGAGTAAAGGACTGCGGTCTGCATACGGAATCCGCAGGGGGTGACCAGGTTGTATCAATACATTCATCACCGGGGATCACAATTTCGGAAACATCAACGAACAGCACATTCACCGGCACGCTCTCAGCACACGGAGTTCCGGAAATGGTGTAGCGAATCTCAAGCGAACCGGTATTGAGAGGTATCTTATTCTTTACCGCCGCTCCTTCATAATTGATCGAGATATTCCTTTGTTGCCCGCTGCCAATATCGCCAAGACTATTCCATCGAATAATCTCCTTCGCCGAATCATACAAACTATATGCAGGAGAGGATCCGGTAAAAGTGGTGTGAACCACGTCATCTCTCGTAAACAACAATGAAACATTTTTCAACTTGAATGATCCAATGACCTTTTGTGTCAGACTTTGGAAAATAGTGACGAGCTCCGGAACCGCAGAGTGATAATATTCGCCGTCTTTTGCGCCGGCTGTTGCCGCAATGTCTTTCATCGCCGGCTCGTCAAGATAAGACGGAGTTCCGATACCAATAGTATATACGGTCACATCCGAAGGAACATTTGCTTTACCCGAACTAATGCTCTTTCCCGTATTATGCACGCCATCGGAAGCGAGAATAATGAGTCTTCTGGTGTTTGCCGACAAAGGGCTTCCTTTCAGTACCGCACCGCTTTCATAGAGTCCGTTCCCTATGGATGTACCGCTCCCGGGCGTGGGCACCACCTTGCTCACCGCAACATTCATTGCGGTATAATCACTTGTAAAAGCGAGGTTTGTTGTTGCGTCTCCCGCAAAAGTTACTAAAGCGATACGGTTTTTGGGATTACCCGCTTCTACCAAGACATTGACCAGCGCCTGCATGGCTTGTCTTGCCGCCTCTATTTTTGTTTGCGACGTGCCGTCTTTCCCCTCCATGGAACCGGATCTGTCCATGATCATCACAATCTCGACATTCTCGGCGCCTCCGGTCGTTTGGTTTTTTGCCTTGATTACTAAGTCTGTCGGAATAGGAGTGCCGATCAAAAATCCGGATTTACCGCCGGGCACAACGTAAGAAGCCGTCTTGAAATTACTGCAAGAAACTTCAGCGAAAACAAAAGACCAAGGGGAAGAAACGAGGAGTGCGAGCCAGACAACAAAAAATGAGAAGAGAGATTTTTTCATATACTTTTACCGGAGAATATCCCTAATCCTCCGCAAAGCTCGGGCTGTGCGGCGCATCTACCACGAGGTTGTTGACCGTGACAGCCTTCGTTTCACTGATCTCACTCAAAAGAAGTCCTTGGGGGAAAGTCATGGTCACCGTATCCCCGACATTCACTTCATCAAGCGTTATTTCCTTTTCTTCTGTAGCCGAAGAGCCGGAAATCGGCATGTTTTTTAAAAAAACAATTTTTGGAGCAAATCGTACCTGTACCAAATGAGTCTTCCCTTTGACGGTAATTTCTACCTGCACAGAATCCCGGAGCTTAACGGTCACTTCACCAATAAGCGTGTGGGTGACGCTTTCCCTTTCTTGTTGTTCGACGATAGCGTTAACTTCTACCAGCGAAAGAGACCGTCCGGTCTTATGGTCAATAAGAGCGCTCGCCGCTCTCTCGGGGACAGGGGCGATAATAAAAAGTTTTACTGCGGAGTATCCGGAAACAAACAGCACGAGCAAACCAACAATAGCAAGTATTCCCTGGAGACTACTTTTCTTTTCCATAGATAATATGTTACACCTCATGTCCAGAGCGAGGAAGTGGACAACTTTGTTCGCAGAAAAACATCCGCCGTGCAGCGGATGTCTTTTACAAATTTTTCTTTTTACCAGGAGAAGTGCGCGAAGGCTTTGTTTGCTTCTGCCATCTTATGAGTATTTTCCCTCTTCTTAACCGCTTCACCTTCATTCTTGCTTGCCGAAAGAAGCTCATCGGCGAGACGAACGCTCATCGGCGAACCTTTCTTGGATCGTGCGGCGGAAATGATCCATCGCATTGCGAGAGAAAGACGCCTTTCGGGGCGAACCTCTCGCGGAACCTGATAGTTCGCGCCGCCGATACGGCGAGAGCGAACCTCCATTACAGGACCGGCATTCTTGAGAGCCGTTTCGAGGATTTCGATCGGATCTTCAACTTTGCCTTTTTCTTTCACGGCGGTCAAGGCATCATACATGACCTTGCGTGCGGTGTTTTTCTTCCCGCATTCCATGACACAGTTCACAAACTTCTCAACCTTCACTGAGTGGTACGTGAGGTCCGGCTTTATTTTATGTTTTATTTTCAGTCTTCGTCTCATTGTGATATTGCATTATTTTTTCTTACCGCCGCCTTTGGGCTTCCCCGCTCCGGGATTCGCCGCACCGGGTTTCGGCTTTTTTGCCCCATAGAGACTTCTTCCCTGACGGCGAGCGTCGACGCCGCCCGCATCCAGAACGCCGCGAACAATAGTGTAGCGTACTCCGGTCAGGTCTTTCACTCGCCCGCCGCGAAGCATCACCACCGAGTGCTCCTGAAGGTTATGCTTCATTCCGGGAATATAGGCGGTAACCTCAAGCCCGTTCGTCAGGCGCACTCTCGCAATCTTTCGCAAAGCTGAGTTCGGCTTTTTCGGGGTTGTGGTGGAAACCTTGGTGCAAACACCGCGCTTAAACGGCGACGGCGAGAATACCGGGCGGTTCTTCAGCGTATTAAAACTCCGTCCCAAAGCGACGGTCTTTACTTTTTTTGAGGTATTTTTCCTCGGTCTCTTTATGAGTTGTCGTATTGTTGGCATATGTAGACAGTATCGTAATATATTGCGCGGAAAAATGCAAGCGATAGAGTTATACAATACAACATGAGCCCCAAACGCCTCCTGCGTTCCGACGCAAA
>CAYRXD010000104.1:0-2288 GCA_964428135.1 uncultured Candidatus Saccharibacteria bacterium
AACGAGCCGTCCGCCGTATCCATTCTCGCATTCAGCCGTCGGTTTCGGTTTATAAAAAGGAATCTTTTCCCAATCATCCGCATCTTCTTTCACCACCTTTTCCTCTTTTAAAAACGAGAGGACGCGGTCGAGGTCGATGGATTTACCCAAAGAAGAAACTTCGCTTTTTGTGAGAAAATACTTCTCTTTTCCGCAGAGCCGGCGCACGAGCCGCTGCCCGATAACTACATTGACTGTGGAAATAATAAGAAACGGCTCAACCCCCATATCAATAAGCCGCGGCATCGCTCCGGCGGCGGAGTTGGTGTGGAGAGTGGAGAGCACGAGGTGTCCGGTCAGAGCGGCATTCACCGCAAGCGAAGCGGTTTCGTGATCGCGGATCTCCCCCACCATGACAATATCCGGGTCCTGCCGCACGAGCGTACGCAATCCTTCAGAAAACGTGAAGCCGATATCCGCCCGCACCTGAGACTGATTCACCCGCGCCATTTGGTACTCAACCGGGTCTTCAATGGTGGAGATATTTACGTCTGGAGTATTCAATAAGTCAAGAACGGTGTAGAGGGTGGTGGATTTTCCGGAACCGGTCGGTCCGGTAGTGAGAATCATGCCGGTTTTTTGTTTCTGCCCGTGATGTATGCGTTCAAGCGCCTCGCCGTGGAACCCGAGACCTTCAAGAGAAAATCCGCCGCCGCCCTCGCGCAAAAGCCGCATGACGGTTTTTTCTCCGTAGTACGTCGGCAAAATGGAAACGCGGAACGCCACCGCCTGCCCGGAAGCATCTATTTTGAACCTTCCGTCCTGCGGCAAACGTTTTTCGTCGAGTTTTAAATTCGCAAGCACTTTGATACGCGCGGTAATACCGGAAGCGGTCGTTTTCGGCAGAATCATGGCATCGTGCAAAATACCGTCCACCCGATAGCGCACCAAAACCTGATTTTCCATCGGCTCGATGTGAATATCCGAAGCCCCTTGAATAATGGCGTGGTTCAAAAGCGTATCAACGATCCGCACAACAGGGAGATCCTCGGCAAGCTTCTTGAGGTCCGCTTCAGAAGTCAGGTCGCCTTCTTCGCCGTCAGGGATCATTTTGAGCCCTTCAACTTCCTTTTGGATAATGTCGCCGAACTCCGCCTTAAGGCTTTTCTGGTACTGCACCAGGACCATCTTCATCGACTCGGTATCCGTGAGCCGCGGCAAAACTTTCAGTCCCGTTTTTTTCTTGATGAAATTGATTGCTTCAAGGTCGTCAATATCAAGCATCGCCACTTCGATTGATGCCGCATCTTTCTTGAACGCCACGACGTTATGATTTCGCGCAATCGGCTCCGGTATCAGCGAAAGCACCGCGGGGTCGATCTTCTCGCTCCGAAGATTAATGAACGGCACGCCGAGAATATACGCTTTCATTTGCCGTATGTCATCGACGGTGAGCTTCCCTTCCCGCACCAAAAACTCATCAAATGTCGAATCCGTCCCTTTCGCCTTTTTTTCCGCGGCTTCAATATCCGCAAGGGACACAAGCCCGGTATCGGAAATAAATTTTTTTAATTGTGCGCTGTTGACGTACATCGTAGTAAAATTCGAAAATCAAAGCACAAAATTTGAAACAAATTCAAATAACTAAAATATAAACTCTAAAAACGAAACCGCCGTGTTTAAAATATTGAAATTTTAGATTTTGAATTTGTTTCCAGTTTCGAATTTCGTGCTTCGGATTTTATCTTCATTATACACCCCGGAAAAAAATCTCCCTATAAAATGTGTGGAAAGAAAAAAACGCTCCGGAGTTACCGGAGCGTTGTCGCCAAACTTAACCTCTACCCTCTATTAAACTCGGGACGATTATCGGGATCAGAATACGCGCGACTTTGACCAAATCTCTCGCGAAGCTCGTCTTGGTTTTCGGCAAGATAATGCTCCCAGCTAAAAAGAGAGTCGGGAAACTCTTCTACGCAAACATTATGTACCAGTTCTCCGCTGCTCGTAGTAACCGAGATGGACATTACCTTCGCCAGTCCGCCCATGCGATCATCCTTCCCGTGTCCCATATATAATGCGGTCGGAACATAAATATCATCGCCAACCTTCGGCAGAGGAAGTTCTTTCGCCTTCCTTTGCTTTTCTTCAATTTCACGAATCGCCAAAAGACGCTCTTCCCGCACTTCTTCGGAAAATGGCTGAAGCTGTGTAATCATGGTTTTCCCGACGTGCAACAGATCCCAGCCGATTTCTCCGTATTCGCGCGGCGTAAGCGGCTCGCGTGCAGGTAAATTTTTAGGTACTTC
>CAYRXD010000104.1:2298-3125 GCA_964428135.1 uncultured Candidatus Saccharibacteria bacterium
TCCACCTGCAGTCCGCCGGTGATGCGCGCAAGCAAAGAAAGCTCCGCGTAACCGTGTTCTTCCAAATACGAAACGGCGACACGCGCCGCTTCCTCATCGCCCTTTTCCTCAAATAAATACGCGCCTCCATTATATGCGATCAAAAGATATTTGTTCATTACGTTTTCTCCTCTTCAAATTCAAAGTGCTTCCATTCCTAAAATTTCATACTCCTGTTTTTGTTTATCAGATTTTTAAGCTATAGTCAATACTGCCAAAAAACGTCACGGCAACCGCCCCGGACGTTATCTTGTTCTTTTGCGCGATTATTTCTTGCCGGTGGAAAGAAATTTTTTGGCGAATACCAGCAAATCGCCGTAAACATTTTTCGCTTCTTCGGTGAATTTTTTTATATGATAAAAACGGACATCGAGATATTCATGCGCCAGCACATTGCGCAATTTCACGAATTGGGAAAGTTTATCGGCGGATCCTTCGCTGAAGTTTTCGGAAAAAGAAAGCTCCCTGAGCATCTCCCGATACGTATCGGGAATGTTTTTTTTCTGCGAGGCGAGAATTATTTTTGCGATATCGATTGATGCGTTCACAAGGTTTTCCACCCAACGTTCAATGTTGCGCCGCGCCGCCGCATTCGTTCGGTACTCTTTTTCGGAAAATGCCGCAAACGTATTGCAGTCGGCGAGTTCTGATTCAAAAAAGTCTATTATTTTTACGAGTCGCGCCCGGTCAATATCCGAAAGAGAACGCGACCGCTCCTTGATTTCTTGAAATTCGCGAATGACTTCCATCCAGTCCTCCGCCGCCCGGCTTATTTGCAAGAGAAAACG
>CAYRXD010000105.1:0-3056 GCA_964428135.1 uncultured Candidatus Saccharibacteria bacterium
CTTCTTACGGCTTTTACGGAAGTTATTTCAGGAAGAGCCCCGGAAGAGCGCGGAGAGGGTCTGAAGGTGGTCAGCAAGGTTGTCGTTGAAACCTTAATGAAGCATTTGTTTCAAACAGGGGATGCGAAGCTTACTTTAATCAAAGATGGACGAGATCTCAAAATCCAACACGCAACGGAATATATTCGAGGATGTTTAGCCCTTTTAACTTTTTAATCCTTTTAACAATATTCATGCATGAAAATATATCTTAAAAAATTTGGGACAATGCTTATATCACGACAATCGGGCAAAGAAGCCCTTGGCGCATTTTCTCCCGTGCTGAAAGATGTCGGTGCTGATGAAGTTGTGGAAGTGGACTTTGAGGGCGTGTTTACTTTTACGCCGTCATGGGGTGCGGAATTTCTCGACCCCCTGCTTGAACGATTCGGTGAGCGGCTGGTTTTGGAGAATACGGAAAATTCGTCGGTCAAAGCCACGATTGAGTTTCTTGAGGAAACGTACCATAAGAAATTTAAGCGAGCGAAATAGTCCTCGTTTCGGTATGGTTTATAGTTGACAGTAAACTATTAACCATCAACTAAAGATTTTATTTAACCCTCATGTCCTACCTTACCCTCCCAGAAGAAAACACAGCTGCCGCCAAAGATCTCGTGGGCGAGCTCAAGGCGCGCGGGGTTTTGAAAACTCCTGCGATTGTGCGCGCGTTTTTGGCGGTGAATCGTGCCGACTTTGTCCCCGAGGGGCAGAAATTTTTCGCGTATGCCGATGAACCGCTTCCGATCGGGGAGGGGCAGACTATCTCACAGCCGTATACGGTGGCTTTTATGCTTGAACTCTTGGCGCCGAAAGCGGATGAGAGGATTATGGATGTCGGGCACGGTTCCGGCTGGTCGTCCGCTCTCCTTGCGTCTATTGTCGGAGAAAAAGGAAAAGTGTATGCAGTGGAAATTGTTCAAAAACTTTGCCGATTCGGGAAGGGGAATGTGAAAAAATATCCCGAGCTTGCGGAGCGGATTGAATTTTTCTGCAAAAGCGCGGAAAACGGGCTCCCGAAGACCGCAAAAGAAATCGGCGGGTTTGACGGCATTATCGCGGCGGCGGAAGTCATCGAGGCGCCAACCGCATGGCGCGAGCAATTAAAACCGGACGGACGGCTCGTGTATCCTCGGGGCGGCTCTCTTTGGAAAGAAACAAAATTACTTGGGGGTTTCACCCCCAAGTTCAAAAAGGAAGAATTTCCAGGATTTGCTTTTGTGCCTTTTGTGGAAGAAATTAAGTAATAAGCAGTATGGAACGAAAAAGACATAATCTTAGCGTGCGAACGTGGGTCGAGATAGACAAAACCGCGATCAAAAAAAACTACTATACGTTTCGCGGGCTGCTCTCGCCGCAAACGAAACTAATGGCAGTAGTGAAATCAAATGCCTACGGGCACGAACTCATAGGATTTTCAAAAGAAGCGGACAAGCTCGGGGCGGATTTTTTTGGCGTGGACTCCATTACGGAAGGCGTAGCGCTTCGAAGAGAGGGGATTATGAAACCTATTTTAGTGCTTGGCTACACCATGCCGGAGAATTTCAAGGCGGCATCTGAAAATAAAATAAGCATTGCGGTTTCGAGCTTTGACGGGATGTTCGCGCTGAAAGAAAACAAATATCCGCTCAAAATACATTTAAAAATAGATACGGGAATGCATCGGCAGGGGTTTTATTCGGCCGATGCGCCGAAAGTTGCCGCTATCCTCAAAAAATTGCCGCATGTCGAGGTCGAGGGCGTGTTTACTCATTTTGCGAACGCAAAAGACCCGCACTTCCCGCATGATACAGATAAACAAGCGGCGGAATTCAAAAAAGCGACGGATGTTTTTGAAAAAGGGGGGTTGCGGTTTATGAAACACGCTTCTGCCACGGCGGGGACAATTCTTTTTCCGCACTACCACTTCGACATGGTGCGCATCGGTATCGGCATGTACGGTTTGTGGCCGGCACAGGAAGTACAAAAAGCGTTCTGTAAAAAAATAACACTCCACCCCGTGCTTTCATGGAAAACCGTTGTGGCGGAGACGAAAATCGTCCCGAAAGGCGATGGTATCGGGTATAATTTCACGGAGATTTTCAAAAAAGACACAAAGATAGCCATCTGCCCCATTGGCTACTGGCACGGCTTCCCGCGAGCGCTCTCGTCAGTGGGACACGTGCTCGTGAACGGCAAACGCGCACGGGTGCTTGGGCGTGTGTCCATGGACATGATTACTGTTGACATAAGCGGCATTAAAAATGTAAAAGCGGGAGACGAGGTCGTACTCATCGGGAAATCAGGTAAAGAAGAAATCACCGCCGATGAATTTGCAGACTATGCCGGCACGTCGTGCTATGAGATTGTGACAAGGATTAATCCGAAGATACAGCGGGTTTTTACGTAGACGAGACCTTGCAAAAGAATTGTATATTTGTATAATACAATTATGAAAACAGCCATTAAAACAGTTGCTCGTACCAAAAAAACAATAAAAAATCTGCCAAAAGTAAAAATCGGAGTCAGTCGCCAAGTGGCGATTCCGAAGAAATTTTACGATGCCATGCGGCTTGCGCCGGGGGATTATCTTGAGATAGAGCTTCATGATGACCGGCTTACGCTTACCCCTAAGACTTTTATAGAGAAACGCCTTGCGGAAGGGTTGCGAGATATAAAAGAAGGGAGGTATATTGGTCCATTTAAGAACGCAAAAGAAGCCTTCAGCGCTCTCGGTATATGATACTCCCCGCTTTTTCAGAACATTTTAATCGTTCGCTCCACGAAGCGCCGGAACGCGTAAAGAAAGATTTCAAAAAGCAGTTGCCGCTTCTTTTGAAAAACCTGAAATACCCTTCTCTTCACGCGAAAAAATATGACGAATCAAAAGACCTCTGGCAAGAGCGAGTCAACGGCTCGTGGCGGATGTATTTTATCATCGAGGGAAACACCTACTATTTTATCGATATTATGCCGCATCCGAAATAAAAAGCCAAGCATTTCCGCTTGGCTGATTCGTGTCGTGAATCCGGCAAAAAAAA
>CAYRXD010000106.1:0-2903 GCA_964428135.1 uncultured Candidatus Saccharibacteria bacterium
GGCGCCATTATTGACATAAGTTATATATTATGGTAGCATAAAATACTAAGAAAATTCATCGAATCTTCACGAATGGAGTGTTTCTTAAAGAAACCATTCATAAACAAAAAAATTAAACGGTAAAGAAAAAAACCTATGCGAATCTTGATTGTTGAAGATGAAGAAAAACTGGCACAGTCCGTCAAAACATACCTGGAAAAGGAAGGACACGCCGTGGATATTGTTATGGACGGTGAAACCGCAGAGCGCCGGATCCGTGTTTCCCGGAAAGATTACGACCTCGTCGTGCTCGATCTTATGCTGCCGAAAAAAGACGGATATGAAGTCTGTAAAGCGATACGAGCGGCAAAAGTCGATATTCCGATCATTATTTTGACGGGCAAGGACAGCGTGGAGGACAAGACCGCTCTTTTGGACTCCGGTGCTGACGATTATTTGACCAAGCCGTTCCATCTCCCGGAGCTTTCTTCGCGAATCCGCGCGCTTCTCCGGCGCCCGAAGGAAGTCTTGCCCGTGGAAATCAAGATCGGCGATCTCGTGCTTAACACGACAACGCGCACCGTGCTTCGCAGCGACAAAGCGGTTCCTTTAACGCTCAAGGAATTCAACCTTCTTGAGTACCTCATGAGAAATGCAAACCAAGTGCTTTCCCGGGACCAGCTGACGAGCCATGTGTGGGATTTCGCGTTCGACTCGTTCAGCAATATCGTGGACGTGCACATTATGAACATACGAAAAAAGATAGGGGACCCGAAAGGAAAAATCATCGAAACGGTCCGCGGCGTCGGGTATTGGGTACGGGCGTAAATCCAAGTAACGCAAAGAAAAAAATGAAGCCGCAAAAACACAAAACAGAAGACAATGTGCACGACATCCGAAGCCATTTGTCGGTCATCCTGTCCGCTTCTGAACTTGCAGTCTTGGATGAAGCGACCATAACCCGCGAAGCCGCTCTGTCGGTGATCAAAACGACCATGGCGGAAGTGGGCGCTATTATACGCATTCTGGAGAAATTGGAGAAATGAAACAGAATGAAAGATGTTGCCGCACAAAAATACAAAAAACGCACCATGCTTTTTTATGGAACGACCGGCGTGCTGGCGGTTCTTTATGCTGTACTGCTGTTTTTCCAGCCGGACCAGCCGACATCTCAGATATTTGTCTTGAGTAAAACCGCGCGGGCGTTTCTTCAAATAACTTTTGCCGCGCCGATTATCCTCATTTGGTTCCTTGGAACCGGCGCGGTTCTTGAGAGCTCCATGCACGCCGAGAAGACGCGAGTGCATGTACAGAAGGTGTTATTTCACGCTCTTGCGTGGGGGATCGGAATTCTGCTTTTAGGGTTTATCTTCGGTGTGTTTGTCGGGCAAATAAAATCTTATTATCCGAGCAGCGCGTACTTTTATCGCATGGCAACCATCATCGTGAATTATACCTATGTCTTCCCGCCTCTCTTTGGCTTTCTGGTTATCTTCCGCGCCGCAGGGTCTGTACAAAAAGAATACGCATTTAACGACAGTCAATCCGATACAGAGAACAGCATTGTTGCCTCAACTATGACCACTCTCATAGGAGTATTTTGGATTGCTCTTATTTTTACGAATACGGGAAGACAGGTATCTCAAACGGATAACCTGCCGCCATCGTTTTACATAAGCGACTTCACTATTTTTTCGACCATTGTGGCGCCGACGCTTCTGGCATGGTTCTACGGGATTGCCGCGGCATTTCATCTCGCGGATTTTTCGATGGAAAGGGGAGATGGACAGCGCACGAGAGCGCTCTCTCAGATGGTTTCCGGAATATGGCTTCTTATTTTCAGCTACATCCTCCTTTTCGGCCTTCTCTCTGCGGGGGCGAGCCGTCTCGTCGGTTTGGGGCTCGGTGGCGTGGTTGCCGCACTCTACATATTTATCTTCGCCTTGCTTGTCGGGCACTGGCGGATTGCCGCTGCCGTAAAAAAAATAAGTACGGAAGAAATTTCATATGAATCTCGCGAATAAAACAACCCTTCTTCTTGTTGCTTTTGCGCTCGTTCCAATCCTTTTTGTCGGGGGTTTTGTCTATGTAACGGAAAAGAGGCACACCGAAGAGAATGCGTACCGTCAGATGGAGGAGGTTATCAAAAGACCCATAACGATCATTCAAGGGGGGTGGGAGGATCCTGAGATCATTGCGCGCTTTTCCGGCGCTTTCGCGTTTTTTGGAAACACCGGAGAAACGATGGTGTTTTCAACAAATGAGACAAACGCTGAAACAAGAGTGCTTTTGCTCGCCGCACCTCCTCGGTTTTCCGAAGAACTTCATGACGAAAACTTTCAAAACATGCGGGAGAGTATCAGCGTTTCGCTTGCCCCCGCTCTTCCCTCAAAGCATCTTCGCCTGACGGATTATCGCGGGAAGGAAGTCCTCGCGGTAGCCGAGTCCCTTCCTGAGAATGGTCTGGTGCTGGTAACAAAGATGGACACTGAGGAGATATTCGCGCCGATTGCGAAATTTCTCGATTTCTTTCTTCTGTTCTCTTTTGCCGTCGTTCTTATAAGCGTGTTCCTGGGGCTTACCGCCGCAAAATCGCTTACGGATCCGATCCGGCTTCTCTCGTCTGCCGCTGTCCTCTTCGCGTCCGACCCAAAACACGGCATAACATTTCCGCCCGACTTCTCTGGAACGAGCGACGAAATAGGAACTCTCTGGCGCGAGTTTCGCTTCATGTCAGAGAAGATTGCGGGTTATCACAGGGACCTTGAGGCTGAAGTGGGGAAACGAACGGAAGAACTCGAGGCGTTCAGCTACTCGGTGTCGCACGATCTTCGCGCGCCGCTTCGGGCTATGGATGGATTCGTAAAAGTTTTCACGGAAGAGTACGGGAGCATGCTCGACGAAGAAGGCAAGCGGATCATTTC
>CAYRXD010000107.1:0-2900 GCA_964428135.1 uncultured Candidatus Saccharibacteria bacterium
GGAATATTCGGAATGATGGTCTTTCTTGGACTCACCCTTCTCTTGTATCGGCGCATGTTTTACTTGAAGATTCGAAAGGCGAGCCATCCAATGGACTACGTTGTTTTACTCTCACTCTTAATGACGGTTGTAACAGGACTCATGACGGTATATGCTTCCGCCGGACACCTAGACGGCAGTATCATGCTCGCGCTTTCAAGTTGGGCGCAATATATCGCCACGTTTCGTCCGGGAGCGGCGGATTTTATAGCGAGCGTCCCGCTTATCTATAAAGTCCACGTATTTTTCGGACTTACCACGCTCTTTACGCTGTTTCCGTTCGGACGGCTTGTGCATGCGATAAGCGGTGTTGCCGTATTCGCATCATACCCGTTTCGCGCGGCGCAAATAGTCCGCACCCTGCGGACTAAGTTTCGGTAAGATGTAATTGTTCTTTTTAATTCAACCCGCTTCGACACCGAAGCGGGTTTTTATGGATAATCTTTTTTGCCTATTGTATAATCAAATATTATACAATGAGGATCCCGAATCTCTAATACATGAAAAGGTTATGAAAAATTATCTTATTTTCGGAATCATCGCGGTTCTTTTTTTGGGAATAGGTGTTATTATTTCGCGTTCGGACGGCGAAGCGGAATATGTTCCCGCACCGGCAAAATCGGTGATAACAGAGAGTATTTCGCGGCAAGTAAACGGCGTGCCGCCGCCGATTCAAAGACCGGGCGGACAGAAAGTGGTGGTGGAATTGGAAACCAAAGAAGTCGTGGCGGAAATAGCGCCGGGCATCACTTATGAATATTGGACATACAACGGCACCGTTCCGGGACCGTTCATCCGCGTCAAAGAAGGCGATACCGTCGAAGTTCGCCTGACACACAAAGGACATGAACACGCTGCGGCGGAACACCTGAAAAGTTTTGCCATAGACACGCTGCCAAACATCGCCGAAGCGCAAGGCGAAGAGGAAGATACTCATACGGAAGCCGCAATGGACGATGCCCACATGTCCGGCGGAGCAATGAGCGAACACGAAGCCGCCGGGCACGGTACGCATTCGATTGATCTTCATTCCGTACTCGGTCCCGGAGGAGGGGCGGTGCTCACGCAGACAAAATCAGACGAAGTAACCGCTTTTCAATTCAAAGCAACGCGCCCCGGACTCTATGCGTATCACTGCGCCAGCCCGCACATTCCGACACACATCGCGAACGGCATGTACGGCATGATTCTTGTCGAGCCCGCGGCGGGACTGTCAAAAATCGACAAAGAATTTTATATCATGCAGGGAGAACTTTACACGAAAGGCGCGACACTTGAAAAAGGACACCAGGAATTCAGTTTGGAAAAATTGCAAAAAGAAGAGCCGGACTATGTCGTATTTAACGGCAAAATAGGCGGAGTAACGGGCGGCAATGCGCTCAAAGCGAAAGTCGGCGACAAAATCCGCATTTTCTTCGGCGTCGGTACGTTTGTTCCGTCCAACTTCCATCTTATCGGCGGCGTTTTTGACCGACTCTATCCCGAAGGCGCGATTATTTCACCGCCTTTGCGAAACGTACAGACAACCCTCATTCCCGCCGGCGGCTCCGCCATGATGGAAATCGACACCGCGGATTATCCGCCCGGAAAATATCTTCTCGTTGACCACGCCCTTTCGCGAGCCATCGACAAAGGCGCCGTCGGAGAGCTTATTCTGGAAGGAAACGCGAAAGACCCGAACGCTTTCAAAAAAACGCAATAAAGTTTTTATATTAAAGCCCGTTCACGTAGGACGGGCTTTTCGTTTACCGCACCAATGCCGCGAGTTTTGCTTTGGCTTCGGTAATCACAGAAATGCCGCTTTTGGAAATAAACGAAATTTTCCACTCTTTCCAATCAACGCTTCGCACTTGATCTGCGAGTATAACGCCTGTGATTTTTCCGACACCAACCGAAACCTCAAACGGGTACCCTTTTGCTTGCGAGGTAACGGGACACAGCAAAACAAGCCCTGACTTTTCATTATAACTCTTTCGTGAAAACACAAATGCAGGTCTTTTCCCTTTCTGCTCGTGTCCTTTTGTCGGATTAAAATCAATCCACACGATGTCGCCCTGTTCAGGAACATACGGTTTTTCTTTTACCATACCTCTTTCCCGACCGGTTTGCCCCATTCGACCGCAGCGTGACTATTTCGAGGAGTAATGCCTTTTACCAGTTCTTTTAAGGAATACTCTTTGGGTTTGTACACAACGCGAATAACGATCCCCGTATCTTCCGCGGATATTTCTACCACGCTCCCCTCTTCAATGTCCGCATCCTCCGCCACATGTTTTGAGAGCCGCACCGCCAAACTGTTCCCCCATTTTTGTATCGTCGTTGTCATGCGGTAAGTATATACAATATAGATACATCGGTCAAGCACTTGTTTTCTTTCCCCGTTTACCGAAAATAGCAAACTCTAGCATATGCTAGAGTTTGCTATTTTAGAAAACGCGGCTATCGCTCATCAAGCACGAGCTCCGGAAATTTTTCTTTCAATCCCGCGAGGATTTTCGGGACGTTGAGCCGCTTGCTTTGGTCGAGGTTTTTTTCAAGCGTTTTTTTGTAGCTGATGTTTTGGAGGTAGTAGGTTTCGCCTGATTGCAAATATCCTGCCATTGTGTAAAAATCTTCCTCCGTGTGAAATCCAGGAAGAACGGTGGTGCGGAATTCGTGCGGGATGCCGGAGGTTTGGAGAAGCTCGAACGTTTTGCGGACATTATCAATATCCTCCTGTTTTTTTGTGTTCGCAATCGTATTGTATTTCTCCCACACGTGCTTCAAGTCCATGGCGACATAGTCCGCGAGCCCGCCCGCGATGAACCCCGCGACCATTTCCGGCCGCACGCCGTTCGTGTCGAGCTTCACGGAAAGCCCGA
>CAYRXD010000108.1:0-2884 GCA_964428135.1 uncultured Candidatus Saccharibacteria bacterium
ATGCTTGATATTATACCACGACGAGCGGGGAAAAAGATTTTGAACAGGTTCTAAGAGGGTGCCGTAGGTGTTTCTGTTGAGACCGAAAACGGATTCCTCGGCCGTTATGAAAGCCGAGTAACTTTCAACAAACTTTCCCTCGGCAAAATACCGTTCGCCCGCGAGCGCACTCTTTTTTGCCAAAGCAACCAGGATTTTGCTATGGACGGTGTCGTAGTCATTTTCTATGTTGCCGCGGCAAACCAAGAGGGATGCATTTTCCGCGGAAACACCGTTGAAGACCGAAGGCAACAGGTCAAGCAGTTTTTTCCCGGCGGCGGGATCGTGCGCCGTTTCGGCGTGTTCTAAAACCACACGAGCGATGCGGCAATCTTCCCGTGTTGTTATAATGAAGGAGGCGAGAGTCAGGAATGTTATTCCAAGCACGACTGTGGCAAGAGTTTTCATGTTATTCACCTTGTAAGAGCGGAGTTGTTCCCGAGGTTATTTATACACGATTTCCAACAAAAGTAAAGCCCGCGATTGCGGGCTTCAAGGGGTTCTATTTTTTAATTTCAAGATGCTTGCCGGCTTTCATGCAGCGGGTGCAGAGTTTGATGCGTCCACCGCCCGTGAGTGGCGCCCACTGGAGATTGGGGTATTTTCGGACTTTTCCCGTCGGGTTAAACTTGGTAGCGCGAACACGGTTGGAATATCCACCCGTCATTCTTGATCCTTTATTGCATACCGGACATGTTTTTGCTGCCATAATCGTTTTTGTTCAGATTTTTAACCAGTTGTGACTTTTGGTTCTCCTATGTTATCATACATCCTATATTATGCAAGAGGTTGATTTTATTTTTTCCATCGCCATTCTTATTCTTTCCGTTGTGGTACACGAGGTATCGCACGGTTTTATGGCGAATATACTGGGTGACGGGACGGCGCGCCATGCGGGGAGGCTTACCTTAAATCCTTTAAAACACCTTGATCCGGTGGGGTCTTTCTTTATACCCCTGCTTACATATTTCGCCGGGGGATTTATTTTTGGGTGGGCGAAACCGGTTCCCTACAATCCGCACAATCTGCGGGATCAGAGGTGGGGTGATGCGAAAGTTGCCGCTGCAGGACCGTTCTCAAATCTTCTTCTTGCCGTTGTTTTCGGACTTATTTTGCGATTTGGCGGGGGGCTCTTGGATTATTCTGCGGCAGCACAAATCCTCCAGCTTATCATTTATCTCAATCTTATCCTCGCCGTATTCAACCTTGTCCCCATCCCGCCGCTTGATGGTTCGAAGATCTTATTTTCGATTTTGCCCTATCACTTGAAGTATATTCAGGACTTCTTGGAGCGGTACTGGCTGGTATTCATCGGAATTTTTATTTTCTTTGTCGGGGGGGTTCTTTCTCCTGTAGTGGACTATCTTTTTCGAGTTATTGTCGGGGGTTGACAAAATATCAGTACCTTGGTAGTGTGAGAACATACTTAATCAGTTCTTTAACATAACGAAATTAGAGGAGGTAGAGAGATGTTTAGGTCGTTTTTCGCCTCCAGAAAATACTTTTGGAAGGCGTGGGGCAGGGGCGCTTTTCTGATTGCGCTGACTGTTTTGAATGTGTGGATGAACATGAAAGTAGGGCGAGAAATCGGGATAATAAGCAAAATTCTCGAACACGTCAACTTGCACCATTTTATGGATTTCACGAAAGAAGTATGGTGGTTGATTTTTTTTCGTTTTGTATTCGTTCTTTCGGACCCAACGACTCAATATCAGTCAAGGATATTCGCAATTGATTGGCGTAAGGCGATAACCGAGAATTTTATTCCTCGATGGGGAAATATTGTCGGCAAAACCACACTCAAGGGGGTAAGTCAGCGATTACAAGAAGAACCTTACGGATTTTCAAAGTTTTTTGATTCCATGGGGTTCCAGCTCCTTCACTCGCTGCTTGCCGTGTTCGGGTTCGGTTACGAGATTTTCAGCGTCGGTCCTACGGTAATTGCCACCCACCATGCGATAGACGTAAGTTTGGGTTTGGTTCCATTCATCGCTCTTGCGGTGTTTATACAAGACCTGTTGCGATCGTTGTTTGTGAGACGCGGATTTCGATGCTTTCGTTCACTGATTATTCTGGGGTTTGGTTTTGTGTTTTGTCGGGTTGGTCCAACGGTTGCTCATATACACTACGCAGCTGACATAAACGTTGGATGGCTCCCCATTATTGCCTTTGGGGTGTTCATTGCCGGGCTGGCAATGGCAGTCTTGCTTGGATATAAAGTTCCGAGAATGGAAAACCACAACCGAGATAAAGAAACGATTTTTCGAGAAGTTCTCGTATTGATTGAAGATGGAAAGGAACCCTACAGCAAGGAAGGTCTTATCTCCTCTTTTCGGAAAGTTTATCAAAGTTACGTTAATATGTTTTGGTGGACAATCCCTCTTGATACGTGGAAAAGCCTCTACTGGAATTCCATTGCCGTAATACCATACATGATTGGAGGCTATTGGATTTTTGCACGTGTCATAACTCTAGGGGATTTGCCACAAATCGCTCAAAATTTTGAGCAATGCATGGGCGGGTTGTCGTTGTTTATCAACAACTGGCGGCAGATAGTGGATTTTATCGCCACAAAAAACCGGCTTCAGTTACTTGAGGACGCTCTTGACGGAAAAGAGCCTTCAGTTGGAACAGAGGTGCCAAAAAGAAACCCGTGGAGCATGATGTGACACGTTTCTTTTATAACGGAGGTAAAAATGTCCCGCGCAGTCGTTTGATTGCGCGGGGGTTTGTGTTGCGGGCAACCCAAACACTTCCAAAAATATAGTCGCTTCGCTCCTTATTTTTTAGATCGCAGTCTTTTCCAGTCAAGATATGAGCCCCAAATTGTCATTTCGTAAAGCGG
>CAYRXD010000109.1:0-2868 GCA_964428135.1 uncultured Candidatus Saccharibacteria bacterium
GAATATTCTCCATATCAACCCTTCTCCGGGCGAGTTTTTTACCGCCGACGACGTGAGGGAATATGCCGACGGTATCGTTATCGGCTACAAGGTGAAAGACCGGTTTTTCCCCGACGACGAAGCAAGTACGGTGCTCGGAAAGAAAATACGGATCAAAGGAAAAAATTTCCGCATCATCGGCATCATCCCGAAAGAAGGACAGTCGGCGATTTTTAATTTTGACGATGCTGTCGTTCTTCCGTACACGACCGCGCAGAGATATATTTTCGGCACCAAGTATTTCAATCGTATCATTGTGGAAGCGGCATCCGAAAACGTGATTACGAATACGGTCGTTGATATTGAGAACACGCTCCGCGAGTCGCACGGCATCACCGATCCGAGCAAGGATGATTTCTTCGTGGAAACGCAGGCGAATATCGTGAACCGCCTCGGGGTCATTACGAGCGCATTGACGGCGCTTCTCGTCGCGCTTGCGGGAATCTCGCTCGTCGTCGGAGGCATCGGCATCATGAACATCATGCTCGTGTCGGTCACGGAGCGCACGCGCGAGATAGGATTGCGCAAAGCCGTGGGCGCTACGAACGGCGACATTCTTTTTCAGTTTCTTATCGAGTCCATCCTGTTGACACTCCTCGGCGGTGCTGTCGGTATCACGCTCGGCGTGGGGCTCTCGTATGTTGCGTCGGTTGCCATCAATAAAGCTACCGCCTTGACATGGGTATTTTCGTTTCCCGCAAAAGCCGCTGTTTTGGGCTTGGGAGTTTGCACCTTCGTCGGTCTCGTCTTCGGCATTTATCCGGCGAGGCAGGCGGCAAAGAAGAATCCCGTGGAGGCGATGCGGTTTGAATAAGGTACCCCTGCAAACAATATACGCCATTCAACGGGATTCTTAAGTTTTTGACTTTCGCCCCAAAAACCGCTATATTTAACGCATGTCTACTACAAACAAAATAATCGAAGAACTCAAAAAAGAATTGCACGCCGTTACTTCCGACGCCTCTTTTACCAATGTCGGCACGGTTACGGAAGTGAAAGACGGCATCGCGCGAATTTCCGGGCTTTCCAAATGTTTCTATTCCGAGATGCTCGAATTCCCGGGCGGGACGAAGGGCATCGCGCTTAATCTTGAAGAAGATACCGTCGGGGCGATTATTTTGGGCGAGTATTCTCATATTAAAGAAGGGGACACGGTGAAGACGACGGGCGAGATTGCGAGCGTGCCGGTAGGGGAAGCGCTCCTTGGGCGCGTTGTTGACCCGCTTGGTAATCCTATTGACGGCAAAGGCGCCATTGCGCTTTCCAAACGCTACCCGATTGAAAAAATCGCGCCGGGTGTTATCGAACGAAAAGCCGTGACCGTTCCGCTTGAGACGGGTATCCGCGCCATTGATGCCATGATTCCCGTCGGACGCGGACAGCGCGAGCTCATCATCGGCGACCGTCAGACCGGCAAGACCGCGCTTGCGATTGACGCCATCATCAACCAAAAAGGCAAAGGCGTTATCTGTATTTACGTCGCCATCGGACAAAAAGAATCCAAGACCGCGAAGATTGTCGCCGAGTTCAAACGCTCAAGCGGTACGGAGCACATCATCGTCGTCAACGCGTCCGCTTCCATGCCCGCATCGCTCCAGTACATCGCGCCGTTTTCCGCCACAGCGATGGGCGAGTACTTCATGGATCAAGGCAAAGACGTACTCATGGTCTACGATGACCTTTCCAAACACGCATGGGCGTACCGCGAAATCTCGCTCCTCCTCCGCCGTCCGCCGGGCCGCGAAGCCTACCCGGGCGACGTCTTTTATCTTCACTCCCGCTTGCTCGAACGCTCCGCACGTCTCGAAGCTGGCGGCTCCATCACCGGACTTCCCATCATCGAAACCCAAGCCGGCGACGTGTCCGCCTACATCCCGACGAACGTCATTTCCATCACCGACGGGCAGATTTACCTCGACACCGACCTTTTCAACTCCGGCATGCGCCCCGCCATCAACGTCGGACTCTCTGTCTCCCGTGTCGGCTCAAGCGCCCAGACCAAAGCCATGAAACAATTCGCCGGCAAGCTCCGCCTCGAACTCGCCCAATTCCGCGAACTCGCCGCCTTCGCCCAATTTGAAGGCGACCTAGACGAAGGCACCAAAAAGCAAATCGCCCGTGGACGCCGACTCACCGAGCTCCTCAAACAAGACCAATACGCCCCCCAATCCCTCGCCCGCCAAGTGGTAGGAATGTTCGCCGTAACCACCGGACTCTGCGACGACATCCCCCACACAGAAATAAAACAATTCGACGAAAACCTCTTCCGCTACATAGAAGAAAAAGACAAATCCCTCGTCGCCGGAATTGCGACAGGAGAAAAACTAACCGACGAAATGCAGGCGAAATTGAAAGGGCTTGTGGAGGAATTTAAGAAGATGAGTTAATTAGGTATCGCCCGTCATTCCCTTAAAAAAGGGAATCTGGAATCAGTACAATAAACTCTGGATTCCCGCCTACGCGGGAATGACGAATAGAAATAAGAATTTATGGAAAAAATAAAAGATAAGAAAATCAGTAATATAAATTTAGCAATTGGTGGTTTTTTTCTTTACTCGTGGCCATTTTGTTTTGTTATCATTGCTATTTTTTTATGGCTTGTTTCTTTAATTTTTAGTTTTATTACATTTAACTGGTTATTTGTTGCAGTCATATCGGCTATTTTAGGACTAATAAACACCATAAACCATTACTAGTACTCCACTAACTTAGTAATGGGGTCAGGTCTGCTCTGTAGAAACCATATAAATCAAAAACGTATGGTGTAATACTGTTTAGTCTTTTCCAGTCAAGATATGAGCCCCAAATTGTCATTTCGTAAAGCGGGCG
>CAYRXD010000110.1:0-2859 GCA_964428135.1 uncultured Candidatus Saccharibacteria bacterium
CTTTTGCGATAAGTATACAAAATGAGTGGTCAAATAAATCTAAAGAAAAGTTAAAATCTGTAAGATAAAAAAATTTCTTCTTATGCGGTTGAGATTTTATAGCCAATTCCAGGCACGGTTCGGATAAGTTTTTTCTTTGACCTTGCATCGACTTTTTTGCGCAAACTCAAAATATGCGATTCAATCGTGTTTGAAAACGGATCGATGTCCATATTCCAGACATGCTCCATGATCATTCCGCGCGACATTGCCGCACCGGCATTTTTGAGAAGGTACGTCAAAAGAACGAACTCTTTTCTGGTGAGGTATAGTTCTTTGTTGGCGCGCTTGACCGTATGCCGCTTTATGTCTATGACAAGGTCTTCAATAGAGAGCACCTCGCTTTCAATGTGTTTTGGGCGCCGAAGAAGCGCTCTCATGCGCGCGAGCAATTCTTCAAGAGAAAAGGGCTTGGTCATGTAGTCGTCGGCACCGGCGTTTAGGAGATCGACCTTTGTAACCGTTTCAGACTTCACGGAGAGCATGATAATAGGGGTGGTTTTTCCTGATTCGCGGATTTCCCGGCACGCTATCCGCCCTTCTTTTTTTGGTAAAATGTTATCAAGAACAATAAGGTCGTATTCATTGGACCGTGCAAGATATGAACCCGTTTCTCCGTCAAAAGCCGTATCGACGGCGAAACATTCCGCCTCCAGGCTGACCCGTAAAAAGTCATTAATTTCCTTATCGTCCTCAACGACTAGTACATGCATAGTTTCATTCTAAGGAAAAGGGTGAAGAAGCGCAATTGCCTCCTTGATAAAAACATTATCTTTTGTTGAGCGGCTTTTTATGGTTTCTCGTGTATTATCAAAGCATGGAACCCGTTCTTGTTGAGGGCAATGCGCTGCCCTGCGTCGCATCTCCCCGCACCCTTCCGCGGGGGATGAAGCTCTTGGTGTCCGGCGATTCGCGCGCTACGGTCGAATCTCTCCGCTCGCATTTCTTGCAAAAAAGATGCGAGGTGGACACCGCCTACACTTCAGACGAGATACGGAAACAACTTGCCGTCCGGTCTTTTGATGCACTGGTCGGGGGCTTCCTTTCAAACGACGAGTACGCGCTCCGTATTATCGAGATCATTCGGCGTGCGAGCGATGTGCGGCTCTTGTGCCTGACGAAAAAGAACGATCCCGAGTTCAATATCAAAGCGCTCGACCTTGGGGCGGATGATTGTCTCGCTTCGCCGACATCTTTTTTTGAGCTCGACGCGCGGGTTTTGCGCTTATGCCGCCGGAATACCGGTTTGCGTTTTCGCGAAACAAAAATAGTATTGTCCCGAGGAGAGGCTCTGGTTGAGATAGATATGAGTCGGCAGTCGGTGAAAAAGAACGGGCAGAGCGTCTCTCTTACAAAAATGGAATATCGGATACTGCTTCATCTTGCCCTGAACAGGGAAGGGCTGGTCTCTTATGCGGACATAGAGAGAATGCTAAGCCACGAAAGCGGCGCTGCGGAACGGCATTCAGTAAATGCGCATATCTTTAATTTGAGAAAAAAAATCACTCCGGCACTTTCCATTAGAACGGTCTCAGGGCATGGGTTTATGTTATCAATATGAGTAGTATAAAAACGCCGCGCTTTTGAAGCGCGGCGTCATGTCAGTTTTTCGCCGTTGTCTTTCAGAAAGAGAATGATCCTTTCCTTAATTACAGGATCCGTCAAAAGGTCCTCATGCCCTTTTCCGTATACGGGAAGGAATATTTTCGGCGAAGCCGCGGAAAGATCAAACAGATGTTTCCCGCTCCGAAAGGGAACAAGTTTATCATCTCTGCCGTGGACAATAAGAAGCGCGCCGGTATACCCGCGCAGCGCCTTTACGTTATTGTACTCTTCATTGGACAACAGCAAGAGCTCGCGGTAAGGGTAGATGGGGAAGATTTCATACCCCACATCGCTTAAGCGCGAAAATGGCGCAATGAGTATCACCTTGTCCGGTTTTCGGGAGGCTATGAAAACATGAAGGCTTGCCGCGCCGGTTCCGATACTTCCACCCATGACTGTCAAAGAAGAATACTCAAGAGAACTGACGAATTTTACGGTATTTTTTACGTCTCGGATAATGTCCATTCGAGACGTACGGAGATTTTTCGGGTCATGCGCATAACCGGAGTATTCAACGAACACATAAGAGATATTCGCTTCGTCCAGCAATTTTGCATAGTATTGCCGGTCGCATGCCACCCCGTTGCTTCCGTGGTAGTATACCGCCAAGCGCGCTCCATTCTTTTTGTAGTACATCCGTGTTCCTTCATATTCTATAATACGCGCTCCCTTCAAGAAGTCGGAACAGGCATAAAAATCTAAATTTTTGGAACCCGGAAAATAAATAAGAGACGTTTGATTGTATATCAAAAATCCGCCCACGCCTCCATAAAGGAGAAGAAAGAAAAACACGATTTGTCGGAACATATGCGCCTCGCGAGTGTTGCGTTTTTTACGCTTTTTTTGAAAGTAATCCACTTTCAGGATATAATAGGATTTTCTTTTGCGCAATGCGCGAGGCGTATGTATCGGGGCGCGCAAATTTGCTTTTTTCACCATTTAATGTATAGTGAAGCCTTATGAAAAAGCGCCCGCTCATCCTCGGAACTCTTGCCGTTCTTGCCATTTCAGGCGGGATTTTTTTGTTGCCGAGAAAACCAAAAAAAATCCCGCAGTTGAAACGCCGCCGGTTGCCGATACCGCCCTCGAACCGGCACCCGCCGAACAGTCCGGAAAAATCGATGAACACCTCACCATCAACAACGAACTCCGCGATGTGAACTTCTGCGGGAAGACGTACAAAGTGAAGCAGGTTTTGATTGACGGGGTTGATGT
>CAYRXD010000111.1:0-2791 GCA_964428135.1 uncultured Candidatus Saccharibacteria bacterium
TCTTTTTGTGTTTTATCCACAGGTTGAGCCGGATTTTGAATTTATGGATTCACGGTTTTGACATTATACACGCAGGAGAAACACATGCTAAAGATATATGACTTCAATACTTCGCCAGATGTTGTAGAACAGCGGCTCGTTGCTGTTCTATCGGAATATCGGGATTTTGTGGACGCGCGGCTCTCTCAGGGGTCGCCCTACACATGGGGCAACCTTGTCCTGCCGATGGAAGAATTGGACGCGCGAATCCAGGAAATTTGGTCGCCGTTTGATCATCGGAATTCCGTTGTGAATGATGAAGCGACTCGCGACGCTTATGCGCGCTGTCAAAAACTGCGCTCCGGTTTTGCCGCCGATATGGGGCAAAATAAAGAGTTGCTCGAGGCTTACGAAGAACTCGCGAGAGAAACTCTTCCAGATGAACAAAGAAAAGCGGCAAGCAATGCTCTTCGGGATTTTCACCTTGCGGGCGTGGATTTGTCGACGGGAAAGAAAGCGCGATACAAAGAAATTGTCGAACGGTTATCGACGCTTCAATCGGATTTCCAAAACAATCTTATCGATGCGGCTAAGCACTGGAAAAAGCATATCACGGATGAAAAAGAACTCGTCGGTCTTCCGGAAAGTACGATTGCCGGCATGAAAGAAGCCGCGGAGGCAGACGGGCTTCCCGGGTATGTCGTTTTACTCGAGCAAGACAAATACCGCGCCATCATGGAAAATGCGACAAACAGAACGTTGCGTCAAGAATTTTATGAAGCGTGGCTCACGCGAGCGTCCGACCGGGAGCCGCATGCGGGCAAGCGGGATAATGCCCCTTTGTATGAAGAGATTCTTGCGCTTCGGCATGAGCAAGCGTTGCTGCTTGGCTTCAAGAATTACGCGGAACTTTCACTTGCCACAAAAATGGCGGACAGCACCGGCGAAGTTCTCGGGTTTTTGGACCGTCTCGCAGAGCGCGCGAAACCTTTCGCGTTGCGTGAGCACCAGGAATTGTCGGCTTTTGCCAAAAAAAGAGACGGAGTGGAAACGCTTGAGTTGTGGGACATCGGGTATTACGTTGAACAGATAAAGGAAGAAAAGTTCAGTGTTTCCGCAAAAGAAGTTCGGGAGTATTTCCCGCTTCCGAAAGTGCTCGCCGGAATGTTTGCCATTGCCGACAAGCTCTATGGTATCCGGCTGGAAGAACGCTTCGGCATCAATCTGTGGCATCCGGACGCGAGATTCTTCGAGGTTTCAAAAAGCGGCGAATTGATCGGCGGATTATATATGGATCTGTACGCACGCAAAAATAAGCGTGGCAGTGCTTGGGTAGATGTAGCGGTGTCCCGAAGGCAAACGCTTGATGGTTCGGTCGTGCTACCGGTGGCCTACTTGGAACACACGATTGAATCACCGGTTGACGATGCAGTTGCGCTTTTGTCATACGATGAAGTACTCACTTTATTCCACGAATTCGGGCACGGCTTGCATATTCTTCTCACACAAATTGAAATTGCTACGATCTCCGGAATAAATGGCGTGGAGTGGGATGCGGTAGAACTCCCAAGCCAATTCATGGAGAATTTTGCTTGGACGAGAGAGGGTATTGATCTTATTTCCGGGCATTACAAAACGGGCGAGAGATTGCCCGATGCGATTTTCCGGAAAATGCTCGATGCGAGAAACTTTGGCGCAGGACTCGCTACGATGCGCCAACTCGCCTTCGGGATTTTTGACCTCCGTCTGTATAGGGAATATGGTTTTGGAAAATCCGCGGACGTACTGCGGCTCTGGCGTGAAGTCTTTACCGAGTGTCTCCCGATGCCGTTTCCGGAATGGAATCGTTTTCCGAATACGTTTGCCCATATTTTTACGGACGGATACGGAGCGGGATATTATGGTTATATGTGGGCGTTAGTGCTTGCGTGCGATGCCTTTGGCGCTTTTGTTCAAGAAGACGGTGCGATTGACTGGAGCGTTGGCGAGAAGTTTCTCAAGAGCCTCCTTTCTCGCGGCGGTTCGCGTGCGATGATGGAAAATTTTGTGGAATTCCGCGGACAAAAACCTTCGGTTGATGCGCTTTTGCGGCATTATGGGTTTATAGAATAATAAGGGAATTGGGGCGGCAACTTAAAGGTAAGTTGCCGCCTCGTTTTTTGTGTTATACTCCTCGCATGAGAAAAGTTTTACAAAAAGAATTTTTTGAACAGCCGACGCTTTTGGTTGCGGAAAATCTGCTTGGGAAGTTTTTGGTGCGAGAGAATATGGCGTTTATGGTCACCGAAACGGAAGCTTACGACGGCTTTCTAGACAAAGCATCGCACGCGAGCAGGGGAGAAACGGCGAGAAATAAAGTTATGTTCGGCGAAGCGGGCGTGTGGTATGTGTATTTCGTCTATGGCATGCATAATATGCTGAATATCGTAACGGGGGCGAAAGGGTATCCAGCCGCCGTGCTTATTCGTGGCGTGGAAGGAATTTCGGGTCCCGCGCGGCTGACGAAAACACTTGGAATTGACCGCTCAATGAATGAACAAAAAGCCGAGCTGAAAAGCGGGCTCTGGATTGAAGACCGAGGAATAATCGTTCCCAAAAACCAAATCCAAAAAACACCACGAATCGGCGTGGCGTATGCGGGCGAGGAATGGGCGGGAAAACCGTGGCGGTTTGCGTATAAACGAAATGAAAAGATAGAAAAATAAGGAAATATAGAAAGATTGCGATTTTAGTGTTTTTTTGCTATTCTGTTGGAGAAAGCGGGTATAATTTAGTGGTAGAATGGCACTCTTCCAAAGTGCATATCGGAGTT
>CAYRXD010000112.1:0-2553 GCA_964428135.1 uncultured Candidatus Saccharibacteria bacterium
GCTTTTCTTACGGCTCTTAATCAAGAGAATTCCAATCAGGCGCTTTTGGTGCTGCGGGAAGTGAGAGAAGCGAACCTCGATATTTCCGTATTCATGAAGCTGGTGCTTGCGAAGCTTCGCGCCGTGATGCTCCTGCGCCTTGCACCGGACATGAAATCAGCATTAGCGGACGATTTCACGGCGGAAGATTTTTTGTTTCTCCAAAATTTCCCGGTAAATAAGAACCTGAAGCTTTCCGAAGTTCTCGCCGCTCTTCTCGACGCTTCGACCGCCGTGCCAAAATCTTTCATCCCAAGCCTTCCGGTTGAGCTTGCTATCGCTAAACTTTTTGAAAAAAATTAAGGCTTGCGTGTTTGGCGATATACTCGGTTTTGGTCTGCGGTGCGCGTTCACCGTATTATCATACGCCTCCTTGCGCTCCTCGCCCAAAACCGTCGCATCTCATCCAAACGCACAAGCCTTAAAAACACTATGGAACCTAAAGTCCTCAAAAGAATATATTTCATCCGGCATGGACAAACCGAAGGAAACCTGAGCGAGAAGTCGCAGCTTCCCGAAGCTCCTCTTTCCGAAGAAGGACGTCGGCAAGCGGAGTATGTTGCCGAGCGGTTTTCACGCATTCATGCGGATGCCGTCATTGCAAGCCCGTACCTTCGCACCAAAGAAACCGCCGAGCCTCTCGCAAAGATACTCGGAAAAGAAATACGATGCGCCGATGTGTTTCGCGAGCTTCGTCGTCCATCGGAAATAAGCGGCATGAATTTTCATAGTCCGGAATATCATCGCGTTATCAAGGAGATAGAAAAAGGCGAACTTGACCCGAACTTCCGATATTCGGACGAGGAAACGCTTTTTGAGCTGGAAGCCCGCGCAAGACAGGCGCTTGACTTCCTCATCGCAAAGCCGGAAACGGACATAGTCCTCGTGACACACGAGGTTTTCTTAAAAATGATGTTCGCCGCGATGATGACGCTTGATACGCTATCAACGATTATTTTATTTCGCGAATTGCGCTATTTTGTAGAAATTCAAAACACCGACATCAGCATCGTCGAGTACGGTGAAGAATCACGCGGAGGGTTGCGGTGGAGGCTTCGTGTCTTGAACGACCGCGCACACCTAGGATAGTTAAATTCGAAATCCGAAGCACGAAATTCGAAACAAATTCCAATGACAAAAATTTAAAATTAAAAAACGTTCCGTCCATGTTTCATCCGCCAGCTGGCGGATGAGTTTTTAAAATTTGAATTTTAGTATTGTTTCGAATTTCGTGCTTCGGATTTCAAATTTAAAAACACCGTATGGTGCCTTTTCTTTTTGTTCATTTTTTGGCATAATGGCGGAATGGAACAAGAAAAACAACCGGACATTGGACATATCCACCCCATCTCGCAGATGATTACGGAGATAAACCGCATTTTTTCGGAAATGGGATTTGCGGTGGCGGACGGGCCGGAACTTGAAACAGAGTTTTATAATTTCGACGCACTCAACATTCCCGCCGACCATCCCGCCCGCGACATGTGGGACACGTTTTGGGTGAAGCCACGCACACTTGGCAAACTCATGCGCACGCACACCTCGCCCGTGCAAGTGCGCTACATGGAAAAACACAAACCGCCTTTCGCCATCATCGTCCCCGGGAAAGTATTCCGTTATGAAGCCACGGACGCAACGCACGAAGCGCAGTTTCATCAGGTGGAAGGGCTCATGGTGGGAAAAGACATTTCTCTTGCGAATTTGAAGTGGGTGCTTGCGGAATTCTTTGAAAAATTCTTCGGCAAGAAAATAGACATTCGTTTTCGCCCGAGCTTTTTTCCATTCGTTGAGCCGGGAGTGGAGATTGATATGTCATGTTTCAAGTGCTCCGGTGCGGGCTGCAATATCTGCAAGCAAACCGGCTGGATAGAAATCATGGGAGCGGGAATGGTGCATCCGAAAGTGCTGGAAAATGCGGGGGTGGATTCGCGCGAATTTTCCGGCTTCGCCTTCGGCGTCGGCATCGACCGCCTCGCGATGCTCAAATACGGCGTGGACGACGTGCGCCTGTTTTACTCGGGTGATTTGCGGCTGGTGAATCAGTTTTAACAAAAGACATTTTTGTATGCACAAAAATTTTGACGAATGGAATACAAAAAAGAAACTGACACACGCCATAAACAAGCGACCGTTTTTTCACGAGCGAGAAATTTGGTATTGTGCCTTGGGTGTCAATATTGGTTTTGAGCAAGACGGCAAGGGAAAAGATTTTTTACGCCCCGTAATTATTATCAAAAAATTCAATGGCGCTGTTTTCTTCGGAATACCGCTCACGCATACGAAGAAGAAAAAACCTTTTTACTTTAGTTTTTCTTTTGGCGCACACAAGGAAAGTGTTGCTGTGCTTTCACAATTACGCCTTATTGATTCAGGTAGGTTGAGTCACAAGATAGGCGAGATTTCAAAAGAAGACTTTGTCCCGCTTATACAAAAACTCAAGGCGCTGTTGCCTTGAGTTTTTGTCCTTCTTTTTACCTCTGTCTTGCGACAGAGTCGGGCCGAAGCCATTTGTAC
>CAYRXD010000113.1:0-2532 GCA_964428135.1 uncultured Candidatus Saccharibacteria bacterium
AAACCGGCGGGCATTTCAAACCCGAAGGATTTCCGGAACGAAGTGGTAAACTTCGTACTTCGCGCAAGATCGAAAAACAGTGGAAAAAATCCGGTATGGACGAGCTACGAAAAATTGCGGGCGGTGATTGAGAAAAAGATGTTCGCGAATACCGAGGAGCTCTTGCCGGTCATTTCTTTCAACTCGAAAGCGTCGAAAGATGACCAGAAAAAACACCAGGATTTCGTGGATCGGATGGGGACGAAGGGTTACACGCCCAAACAGGTGCGCCTGCTGTCGGAATGGTACTTGCGGGTAAGAAAGAGCTCATAAGAAGAGCAAAGGCTTGGGGGCGGTTCGAAGTTTCGACACCGCCCCTGTTTTTTTCAAAGACAGAATATGGGAGAAATACCATGAACGACAGAATAGAAGACAGAAGAGGTCAAGGAGGAGGCAGCCACGTCAATCGTGGAAGATTCATTGAACGACTGAAACCGTGGATAAAAGAAGCGGTGCAGAAAAAAGCCGGGATCGGCAGCATTACCGACTCGCATAAAGACGGAGAAGATATAACCATCCCGAAAAAGGGCATTCAAGAGCCGCGTTTTCGTCACGGAGTCGGCGGCAACCGGGAATATGTGCACCCCGGCAACGACCGATGGATTCCGGGAGACAAAATCCCCCGCCCGAAAGGAGGAAGCGGCGGCGGAGAAAAAGGCAGTCCAGACGGCGAGGGCGAAGATGATTTTGTTTTTCACCTCACTCGAAAAGAATTTTTGGAAATTTATTTTGAGGACTGCGAGCTCCCAAATATGATAAAGACCGAGCTCTTTTCAGGCATAGACGAGTACAAATGGCGGCGCGCGGGCATAACGACCGCGGGCAATCCGACGAACATCGCACTAGTCCGCTCTTTCCGCCAATCCCTCGCAAGACGCAAAGAAAAAAAAAAAAAAGATAAGGAGGAACTCCTTTGCAAACTTGAAGGAGAAATGACTGTACTTTTAGCATTGCTTGATCCGGACGAAAAAGCAAGGATGCGGGTTATTGCACTTGCGCAAGAAATTACTCTGCTCAAACAAAAGCTTCGCGGCACTCCTTTCATAGACACGTCGGACCTTCGGTACAGACAATACGCGAAAGAGCCGGAGCCGACAGCACGCGCGGTGATGTTTTGTCTGATGGATGTTTCGGGTTCCATGGACGAGAACAGGAAGGATATTGCCAAACGATTCTTCTTGCTTTTATATCTGTTCCTTACACGAAATTACGAACGGACCGATGTGGTGTTCATCAAGCATCACACTACCGCCGAAGAAGTGGTCGAAAAAGAATTTTTTGAGTCCACAGAAACGGGCGGTACGGTCGTCTCCACAGGGCTCCGCCTTATGAAAGAGATTATTGACGAAAGATACAGCGACTCTTCTTGGAACAGATATGTCGCGCAAGCCTCCGATGGAGAGAACTGGTCGCTTGATTCCAACATCTGCGAAGATATTTTGGTAAATGAGATTCTTTCTTTGCTCCGATACTTCGCTTATGTTCAGATTGAAAAAGAGAAGCAAGACGAACTCTGGGCGAACTATCTGCGGATTGCCGAAAAGAGTGTATTTAAAGATCGCTTCGCGATGAAATTCATCCGGGAACAAAAGGACATCTATCCGGTGTTTCGTGAACTCTTCAAAAAAAAGGAGAATACATAATGTCACACAACATATCACGGTTGATCACCGAATCCTCCGCATGGACCATCGAGGATATTGAAAAAGGACACGAGGCCGCCGGACGGATTGCCCGAGAGAAATACGGGCTCGACACGTTTCCAAGCCAGATCGAGATCATCACCGCGGAGCAGATGATAGACCGATATTCGTCCGTCGGACTGCCGGTATCGCATTACCACTGGTCTCTCGGGAAAGAAGCGGAACATACGAGGCGTGCGTATCTGAAAGGCGACGTGAGCCTTGCGCTGGAGCTCGTCATCAACTCAAACCCCTGCATTGCCTACTTTATAGAAGAGAATACGGCGGTACAGCAGTTTTTGGTGGATTGCCACGCTTGCTTTGGCCATAACTCCTTCTTTAAGGGAAATTACCTGTTCCGCCAGTGGACGAGCCCCGATGCCATCGTGGACTACATGCTCTTCGCGAAACATTACATCGCGGAGTGCGAAGAGAAATATGGGCGAGAGGAAGTGGAGTTCTTTTTGGACTCATGCAATGCGTTAAGCAATTATGGCGTTGATCGCTATAAGCGCCCCGCACCGATTTCGCTCGAAAAAGAAAAAGCGCGGCAAAAAGAACGCGCGGAATATCTCCAGTCGCAAGTAAACGATCTCTGGGACAAAACAATACCAAAGATCAAAAAGGAGGCGGAAAAAAAAGAGCGGGAGCGTTTCCCGACCGAACCGCAGGAAAATATCCTGTATTTCATCGAAAAGAACGCTCCGTTTCTGGAACCCTGGAAAAGAGAGATCTTGCGCATCATTCGCAAGATTGCGCAGTACTTCTATCCCCAGCGGCAGACGAAAGTCATGAACGAAGGGTGGGCGAC
>CAYRXD010000114.1:0-2119 GCA_964428135.1 uncultured Candidatus Saccharibacteria bacterium
TCCCGATGATTCACGACTCGGTCAGCTTCTCTGCCGCGACTGCCACAAGCAGAAGAGCGGAGAACGACGAGGAGGAAATGATGGAATGCGCCGTCCGATGCACCAGGGAAACTGGAAATGCGCATCGTGCGGAATCGCGATCAACGAGCTTCCTTTCGTTCCCGATGATTCACGACTCGGTCAGCTTCTCTGCCGCGACTGCCACAAGCAGAAGAGCGGAGAACGACGAGGAGGAAATGATGGAATGCGCCGTCCGATGCACCAGGGAAACTGGAAATGCGCATCGTGCGGAATCGCGATCAACGAGCTTCCTTTCGTTCCCGATGATTCACGACTCGGTCAGCTTCTCTGCCGCGACTGCCACAAGCAGAAGCGGGGAATGTAATACCCTTTCTAAAAAATAAGCATTTTATTAGAAATGGTATAAAAAACAAAACACCTGCCCTGGGCTGGTGTTTTGTTTTTTAAGCAGCTGTTATACCATCATTAATTAATCTCTCCCCACCAAGTCCGTAAAATTTTGGCTACGGCTTTGACAAAAATCTTCAATGTACCTCGGTATATCATCACACGGGCACTTCCATTTTCTAATCGCTTCGCTCAAGAAAATTAGGTCGCTCAGATTTTTCTCAAACCCGTAGCACAAAATTTTCTCGGACTTATGAGGAGACCTTAATTAACGATGGTATTATTTTCGCATAAAAGACATCCAAAGGACACTGAAGTATAAAACTTGTCCTTTGGAAATATCTTTGTTTATAGGGGCGTATAGCTTTTTGTTCCAAGTATTATTTTTTATTTTTTTCTCGATCAAAAAACCATTTACAAAAAGTAAAATCTGTTTATTATGGTTTTCACGCAAGTAGATATTTTTCATGAAACTTTCATTCTGTCTTTTAAGATATGTGTATCAGGGGTTCGATACCACGTATTAAAAATAACTTTAAATTAAAAATTATGTCCCGCTATGCCATATCCATCGTAACGGCACTTGCTGTTACCCTGTCTCTCTTCTCGCTGTACCCGGGGAGTATTTTTGCGGATAGCGATGATTCACCTGTATATGGCTCTGTTACGGTTTGTAAAATTATCACTGATCAGAATGGTGTTGTCTCGAATGGTTCTGGTCAGACCGGTAATTTCGTCCTATCTGCTGCTCCGGAAGCGTCCGTGTCTGCAGTGAGTCTTCCGGAAACACACTTTGCGACCCCCCTCACGTTTACTGCCGATAAACTCGGCAATGATGGCATAAATGACGCCGAGTGCGTCACCTACGAACATCTCCAGATGGGTTCTTATCTGTATGGAGAAGAGCAGACCACCGGCGACGGCTGGATTACGCCCCTCTACAACGACCAATATACGTCCCAAGTTCAATCTCTCTCTGATTTTTTCCCATATGATACAACCCTTTTTACTTCAGATTCGGACGATGAAGATGAAAACGAATCAGACGAGGATGATGACAGAAATAGGAACGCGGACGGGCTTATCAAGCTTACAAGGGAAAAACCATTAAGGACACTAATTGTCCTTAATAGGTTTGTAAAGGATACACCGGAGATTTCGCCTATTCCTGCCACCTTGGTTGCTTCAAAGATAGTTTGTGATAATGAGACGGATCTTCCAAACTGGGGCGAAGGCGGTCCGGATATTACGGATTCTACGGCAGCCGACTTCGTTTCTTCCCACGAAAATTGCCATCTTCAGGCGAATTGGAGCTTTGAATGGGGTTTTAATGGCGAGGTTGTTGATCCGGGTAAGGATTTTATAGGTACTGCGGGGGATGGCTGGCATATTTTTGGCGTGACTGACCAGAATGGAATGGCGAGTACGACGATTGCAGATCTTCATAATACAGAAAAAATATGGGTGCGCGAGGTTTTGAAAGATGGATATATTCCTTTCACTTTTGACCAAACACACCAAGAAAATTCTGACCCGAAAAGTGCTGAAATGTACTGCCAGAGCGATGTGCGGAAATATGATAATTATGACTTTATCAGTGATCCGGAAGCGGGGAAAACCTATTACTGCGTCGCGTGGAATGCGCTTAAAAGCACTGCCGCCACCAATACCCCGCCTGTCATAACGCTCATCGGCGCAACGACCACCACGA
>CAYRXD010000115.1:0-2013 GCA_964428135.1 uncultured Candidatus Saccharibacteria bacterium
ACTACTTCCCGAAAATTCAAAGATACTGGATATAGGAAGCGGCACAGGCAGAGATGCTGACTATATGGAAAAGAGCGGCTTTTGTGTGACACGCATCGACAAAGAGCGGGGTTTTGTGGAATTTCAAAAGATGAAAGGCAAAAAAGTTTTACTGCGAGATATTTTACACGATAAACTTTGCGATTCCGAACAGTACGATGCCATTTTTGCACATGCCGTACTGCTTCACTTTACCGAAGAAGAACTCGAGATTATTTTTAATAAAATTACCCGTTATATCAAAAAATCCGGATTTTTTGCATTCAGTCTGAAACAGGGAGATAACTCAACCCTCCACACCCTAACCGAAGGAGTGCAATATTTTCGGTACTGGGAGGTGGCAGAAATAGAAAAATTTTGTGAAAAACATAACTTGCGTATGCGTTTTTTACAACTTGATGAAACCACGCAGTGGTTTTACATGATCTTGAAGAAAGATTGAATCCCCAACGCTGGCAGCACTATTCCAACCCGAACATTTTTTTGAACCCTTCTGCAATTTCGGCACGGTGTTTTGTTTGTTCCGGAGAATTATAACCGGGGGTGAAGAGCGCGTCGAGGGAGACCAGGGCGCGGTTGTTTTCAACCGGTTGTCCGTTTAGTATCTTTCTGACACAATACGCCACAGCGGGTCCGTTCAAAATAGCGGCTCCGCCAAGTTGCGGCCACGACACGATTGTCTTTCCCATTTCCCCAAGAGATTGTTGCATCCGCTCGGTAACATTTTCTGCGCCGACATGTTTTGTGATCATTTTTCCTATACCGAATTTATCCAGACCGGCAAGTTCTTCGTAAGTGACGTCGCCCATACGCCCTTGGAAAAACGGCGTATTGGGGTCTAGGTCATATCGTTCAATATCGACAACACCATTGTCACCATTGTCCGCAGCCATCACCACCGCTATCTTATTCTTTCTGGCGTGTTCACGGATGAGATACTTCACCGCCAAATTATCAATTTCATCAATCATAATACTAAGACCCGAAAAAAAATCATCGGCGTTTTCTTGAGAAAGTCCGTCTTGAAATATCTCAATTGTGGCATACGGATTTATCGAGTAAATCTGGCGAGCGGTCATATCTGTCTTTCTTACTCCTAAATTTTCGATGCTTGTACGCACCCTATTGGTATTGGAAAGAGACAGTACGTCATGATCCGCCATCTTGATATGCCCCGCACCGCCCTGTAAAACGATCGAAAGAAGCACGCTATTCCCCACCGAAAGCCCCGCGATGCCGACTGTGGCATTATAGAATTTCTCTTGCTCTTCTTTGTTGATGAGATTCTTATTCCGTGCAGTGCGAACTTCCTGGAACGCCGCGTCTTCCAATATGTGCGCCAGCGATCCGTTCCATGGGAAATACACCCAAAGCCCATGCTCGTGAAGCGGAGCTTTTTCCTGCTCTGCCTGAAAATATTTTTCCCACGCTTCGTTAAATCCCGGCGCATACACAAGCGTCGGATTTTGCACCTGAAAATATTCTTTCATTTGCTCTTCGTAGTCGTCTGAAACGGAAACTATCATCTTGCTTTCAAAGAGTTCACTCACCTTTTTTACATCCTCTTCTTTTTTTAGATCAAAAAACTGCGGTGCCGAGATGACTTGCTTCTGCGTATATTCTTTTATTTTTTGTTCGATGGTCATGTAAGTTTTTGTTTATTATTAATTATTAATTTTTTCATTTTTTTTGAATTGCTCAGATTCAACTATTTCACTTAAAATTCCATTAAGTTTTTCGCCTACATTGCCCCAAGATAAATTTTTCAGTTCATACTCCTCCGCATTTCTTTTTAATTCTTCCCGTTTTAGATTATTTTTTAGGAGTTCTAGAATTGTTCCTGTTAAGATTTCTATATTATCCGGAGGAATCAACACTCCATTTTTCCCATTCTCAATTAATTCTTCATTTCCCATATTTGATGACGTGATAATACAAGCCCCAACTGACAAGGCTTCCGCAACAACGGTCATA
>CAYRXD010000116.1:0-1827 GCA_964428135.1 uncultured Candidatus Saccharibacteria bacterium
TTTATCATCGCATTCCGCCGGATATGAAAGGGGACATTTTGTACCCTTTGAATATCCTCAAAAACATGTATCCTGAAGTTTTTGAAAAAGAAGCGGGGAAATATGCGGGCAAGGAACGCATTATGAATGATGTCATTCCCATACTTAATTGTTTATGGAACGACGTTTTGCATTTTTCTCCGGTACACCCGGGGCTCATACATGCGGCGCTTGCCGAATGTGGAAAAGATTTTCATGCGGAATATTTTAAGGTACCCGCAGAAATTTTTGCTCCGGAAAAAATAATTTTCTATCTTAACGGAGAATTCCCAAAAATGGATCCGAGAAATTGGCTTCCCTACGAATCGGCGCTCGTGTCAAAGTATACTGAAATGCCTGAATTGACAAAAGATCATTACCGGGAAACGCTCGAAAAAAACGAACGACCGCTTTTGTATGCGAAAGTTCCGCATATTCTGTACAAAGGCTCGATTGATACAAAAAATTTAGAGCGAATACTTGTCTAGTAAAAATCGCATCATCAAAATTTCATGACCGCAAAAAACACATTCGACATCATCGTCACGGAAAATGATTAACCCGCCATTCAAATACCCTCAATTTCTCCTATAGCTAATTCTAGCATATGCTAGAATTAGCTATAGGAGAAGTACCAAAACTCGATTACAAAATTGTACTATATAGATGGAGGGTATTTGAATGACGGGTTAATAAACAAGAAAAAAATAGGGCGAGATTTAACGCACTCGACGCTACACCCAGAGTTTTATAAGCAATACGCCAGCGAACATAATCCCTGCGGCGATGAGCCGTTTCTTAAATTCTTTTTCATGAAAAAATGTACCGGCAAGAACAATGGTGAAAACGCCGGCGAGCGCGCTTAGCGCATTTACCAGCCCCGCTTTTTCCATGCTGTACGCCGCCCAATTAGAGAGCAGAAATGCCGCATAAAATATGCCTATCCATGAGAACGCGGCAAAGTTTTTCCGTATGGAAAGAAATCCCTTTTCGCTTTTTTTAAGAAAAATCGGCGTAAAGAGAATGGTTGCAAGCGTAAAATATACCGCAGGAAAAAATCTGGCGGAAGAATAGGTCGTTGCCAGTTTCCCGAGGGGCGCTAAAAATCCCCACATGAAGGTAACGATAAGGACAAGAGAGATTCCTTTGTCTCCGATAAGATTTTTGAAAGGAGCGAGAATGTTTTTGATTGAGAATTTTTCTATTCTCATGCAATAAGCCCCGAATGCGATAAGGAGAACGGCAAACAGCAAGCGGGGACTTAATTTTTCACCCAAGATAAGAAATGCAAAAAATGAAACGAAGAGAGGAAGAAACGCCGTGAACGGAAACACCAGCGACAGCTCCGAGTTTTTGATTGCGCGGAAGAAGAGAAGGTTCACCAGTATTTCAAAAGGAAGCATGACCGCCATTACCATCCAAAAACGCGAATCGACAGCCGGTATGCCGTCTATAAAAAGCGCAATCCACACGATGGGGAGCATCACGAGATTGCTTGCCCACGCGACGGTATACTGGTCGCAATCAAAACTTACTTTTTTGGTAAAAAAAGTTTTTAGAGCGTTGAAGAGTGCCGCGAGTAATCCTAAAAGAAACCAGTCCATGTATGTTATATTTATACTCGTAATGGTATCATATTTATTATGAAGAGTCATACTTTCGACATCATCGCTTTCGCGCGGGCTCGGGCGGGCTTAATATCGTGTGGGTTTTAGACACAAACCCCCACGTTCATTTTTGCTTTTAGTGTTTATTTAGAACCTGTTCAAAATCTTTTTCCCCGCTCGTCGTGGTATAATATCAAGCATA
>CAYRXD010000117.1:0-1821 GCA_964428135.1 uncultured Candidatus Saccharibacteria bacterium
TGATTTTTTGTTTTGCGTCGTAGTCAAATATCACGCCTTCGCGCACCTCATCGCTCTCTGCATAAGGCGCATCGGAGAGTTTGATTACGAGCACGTCTTCATTTTTGCTGTAACGAATGTTCATGGTTTTGTAAAATATTTAGATACTTTTGACGTGACAAAGGCGGTGATGATTTTTCTCGGCGTTTTTTCACCTTCCGAAATAACAACGATAGCGTACTTCTTTCCGTTTTTCGTAAATTTCCGAACAGAGCGAACCCGACCGTCACCTTGCCGAAATGTCTCCTGTGGAACTTCCACAGCCTTTTGCACCAGTTTCTCGGAAATACCGCGTTCTTTCATTTACAAAACAAAATTTTTCGCGCGCATGGTCTGAAATCACGAGACTGGACATACTTAATGTTATACTATTTTTCTTGTAAAATTGCAAAAAAACGGTCGCCCTCAAGCGACCGTTGACGGCAAAACTTATGCTCGACGAGTAAACTCTATTCGAAAAGACTTGATGGAATCAGCGTTGTGAGCATCCTGCGGAGTTACCGAGACCGCTCCGGGATTCTTTATATATTCCAGAAATTCCGTGTTCCCGAGAGCCATTTGCTCAACACAAAAGAAAAGTAGCAGAAACGCGAGTTGAGCTTGAGGTTTTTCTTCACGTTCCCACCGCAAAAACGTTTCCGCCGGACAATTCAGAAAGTTCGCGAGTGCCAAGCGCGAAAGACCGAGCGTTTTTCGGATAAACAAGAAAGCGGGACCCGACAAAATATTCAGCTCGACGAGCTTCAAGGCTATCAATAATTGAGCTTGTTCCAAGTTTGACGAATGGATTATCTTATTCCCATTTTTCATTTCGGTCGGAACGCCTTCTACTAAAAAAGAAAGCTTCCCGACACTGATTCCAATGTTCGTCGTTGTTTCGTCTGTTTTTGTAGACATCACTATTTCTCCCAGCAAAAACAAAATACCACATTAAATGGGGTGATATTTCCCAGCCTTAAAACTACAACAAAATGCATCAGAGAGCAAGGGTCGCAACATCTTTCAATACTTCCGCCGGGTGCTTGATTGGGTTTACTTTTTCATAGTGTTTCAAAATGCGCCCGTCTTTCCCAATGAGAAACGATTCGCGCATGATGCCCATATATTTTTTGCCGTACATCGTCTTTTCTTTCCAGACGCCGTATTTTTCCACCACTTTTTTGTCCTCGTCCGAGAGGAGCGTGAAATTGAGGGATTCTTTGTCGCAGAATTTTTTGTGGGATTTCACGCTATCAATGCTCACGCCCAAAACGACGATGCCGGCTTTTTTATATTCTTTTGCGAGGTCCCGAAACCCTTGCGCTTCCGTCGTACAGCCGGAGGTCATATCTTTCGGGTAAAAATAGAGGAGCACAACTTGCCCAGCATAATCCGCGAGCGAATGGATTTTCCCGTCTTGATCCGGAAGTTTGAACGAGGGAGCTTTTTTGCCAACCCGGTTCTTCATTTTAATTTCAGTTTTCATGGTATAATGGCGATTATTTGATAATACACAGTATAATATGTTACATCAACAAATAAAAGATGAAATTAAAAAAGCGATGATGGCAAAGGACGCGGTTCGCCTTGAAACCATGCGCGGACTCTCCGCCGCTTTCACGAACGAACTCGTGGCGACGAAACGCACGCCGCAGGAAATGCTCACGGACGAAGAAGCGCAGAAGGTCATCAAACGCGCGGCAAATCAGCGCAAAGACTCCATCGAGCAATTTGAAAAAGGCGGACGTCCTGAACTTGAAGAAAAAGAAAAAGCGGAACTTGTCATTATTGAAACATTCCTTC
>CAYRXD010000118.1:0-1812 GCA_964428135.1 uncultured Candidatus Saccharibacteria bacterium
GGAATGGACGTGGTTACTTCCAACAAAAATCCCGTGGCGAATTCGTGGCGCGAGATTGCGATTGCTGCGAAGAAATACAAAAAAGAATTTCGTTTCGGCGCGACGGTGCTCGCGGGCTTCCCGCCGTGGAGACAGTGGTTTGACGCCATCACTCCGCCGGACATCCAAGAAATCCAAATCGTCGTGAACGCGACATCCAATCAAATTCTCACGATGATGCTCGAAGATGGAAAAAGTTTTGACGAGGGCGTGAAAAAAGCGCAGGCGGAGAAAATCGCGGAAGCTGACCCGAGTGACGACATCGAGGGGCGCGATACGCAGAAGAAGCTCGCCATCATCGCGAATGTGCTTATGGACGCCGGAATCGCCCCCGCCGATATTCCGACCGAGGGCATCAGAGAGGTAACGATTGACGGACTCCGAAACGCCGACCGAAACGGCAAGTGGATTCATCTTCTCGGACGAGCATGGCGGGGCGAAGACGGGAAAGTCCGCGGAGAAGTGAAGCCGGTCGAAACGGATAATCCGTTCTTCACGAGAATGCGCGGCAAGTCGATGGGGCTTTATTTCGTCACGTCGGCGTCGAATTTCGGCATCCGGCTTGACCTCGGAGAGGGCGAGCGCGCGCTTCGGGCGACCGCGGCGGGAGTGTTTGAAGATATTCTTACGCTTGCGAAAAAAATGTAGAGCGATTATCAATTTTATCAAATTAGTAATTAATTTTTTAATTGTATGACAAAAATTTCAAGCGGAAGCATTGGGGGAGTTGCCGGAGGAATAGTGTTCGGCATGTTGATGGCGATGATGGGTATGATGCCGATGATCGCGAAAATGATCGGGAGCGATTCGGCGGCTGTCGGATGGATGGTGCATCTGGTTATCAGCGCGGTTACCGGTGCGATCTTCGGCGCTCTCTTCGGAGGGGCGATTACAAACATGGGCGCGGGTTTGAAATACGGTTTGCTCTACGGCGTGATCTGGTGGGTGCTCGGCGCGCTCATTCTCATGCCGGTCATTCTCGGCATGGGAGTGCAATTCGCGCACATGTTTGAGAAAGTGCCACTGTCGAGTTTGATGGGACACATCATCTGGGGTCTTATTCTCGGCGCGGTGTATGTGGCGCTTGCCGACAAAGAAGCAAAGTAAAACAAATTAACGCTTATGAAAAACGTAACAATCTATTCCACGCCGACCTGTCACTTCTGCCACATGGCGAAAGATTTCTTCAAGGAGAATCATATCAAGTTTACCGATTATAATGTCGCGGAAGACATGTCGAAACGAACGGAAATGTTCGACAAGAGCGGGCAGATGGGCGTGCCGGTCATTTTTATCGGAGACGAGATGATTGTCGGATTTGACGAAAGGCGGATAAAAGAACTGATGGGTTTATAAGATAACGCAAAACCGCATGCAAAAAACAAAAAACACCGAAACATACAAAGTCGGAAGTACCGTGCCGGAAGACGGCGAATATGTCTGCGTTCCGTGCGGGATGAAAAAATATTTTACGGAGGGAAGCCGTTTTGAGTCCTGCCTCAAATGCTTCGGTAAAAAAAGGAAAATGTTTCGGAGGAATATGGAACTCTGGGAAAAAGTCATCTAAAAAAATGAAAGCGGACATACTCATCATCTACGCCCATCCCGACACAAAGCCGCGAGGGAACGGCTGGCACATTCTTTCGGAAGTGCAAAGCGCGCTTGTTTCGGTCGGCAAGAAATATGTTCTCGTTGATCTCTATAAAGACGGCTTTGATCCCGTACTTCGGAAAGAGGAGCATTATGTGAGCGGCGGGAAAGAAATCGCGCCGG
>CAYRXD010000119.1:0-1811 GCA_964428135.1 uncultured Candidatus Saccharibacteria bacterium
ACCGGGTGAGCAAAAAGAGGGATTTTTGCTTTTCCTAAAATGGGGGTAAGACCAATCTCGTCTCGATTCTGTCGAAAGCGCTATCATAGCAAGAAAATCAGACAACGATGACTGACTGATTCGTTGTTCCGGTTTACTCAGCTGTATGGCATATCGCGCCGTTCTTGCGGCAATATACCGTTCATATTGCCGACGATCGCTCGTTTCCCGAAGAAGGAGTTGATACTCTGCGTAAGTGGCAAACCCCTCGGATAATTCACGATATTCCTCAATATTACACTCTACCCACGGCTCTGCGTTCACGTCGATAAACAGGCTGGAAAAATTATGTGCTGTTTCGTGAATAATAAGGCTTAAGTATTCCACATATCCGGGGAATACTTCTTCCTCGCCAAAAGCATTTTTCTTTTGGAACGGCTTCCCTTGACGGAGACTCAAAACATCACATCCCAATGTTATGGTACCGCGGTAGGAGTAAGAGTCCCCGTCATCACAATTCGTACTATACGCCACTTTTGTCGGCGCAAGCGGCCACTTTTCATACCCGAACAAATGAGCAATTTCCGTTTCCACACGACGCACATCCTCAATAACTTTCGCCTCTACCGAGAGTTCCTCTTGGGTCGACTTTTCAAGCGTCACACAAACGACAAACAAAAAAGCCGTTACGAAGAGAATTTGTACATATTTCCAAAAACCGACTCGCCGTACGTCTTTTCGCGGCGAGTTCTTGTATAAAACAAGTGCGTTCATAACAATTTCCTCCGCAAAAAGTAGATTAACAATGAGCAACGTTCTTAAACAAGAGTATACAGTAATTTATATTACTTGTCAAGCAGACACTTCCCTGCTATTATTAGGTCATGTCCCTCATATTCAACAAAAAAGCCTCCTTTGACTACGAGATTCTTGAAAAGTTCGAGGCGGGCGTCGAATTCCTCGGTTTCGAGGTGAAATCCGTGCAGATGAAGCGCGGGTCTCTTGAAGGTGCGCGGGTGATTATCCGTGGCGGCGAAGCATTTCTCATCGGTGCCTCCATCCCCGCCTTCCAGCCCAAAAACGCCCCGAAAAGCTACGAACCCGATCGAACGCGGCGGCTTCTCCTCAAAAAAAGCGAGATTTCAAGGCTCGCCGACGCAGAAGGGCAAAAAGGCTTGACAGTTATACCAATCTCGCTGTATAATAAACATAGAAAAATAAAAGCAGAAATCGCCATCGTTCGAGGAAAGAAGAAGTACGACAAACGCGAGACGATTAAAAAACGCGATACCGAACGCGAAATGGCGCGCACGTTGAAAGACTACAAATAATTGTATATGGGATTTGTATATGTATATGGAAAACCGAAAAATTCAAAACTTCACTGACTTGAACGCATGGAAAGAAGCTCATAAATTAGTGCTTTCAATTTACACCGCTACAAAAACTTTCCCGGGTGATGAAAAATTTTGTCTTACTTCACAAATACGCCGAGCGGCGATTTCGATTGTTTCAAACATAGCAGAGGGGTTTGGTAGGAATACAGAGAAAGATAAGTCGCAATTTTATGCTATCTCAAAAGGTTCCGTGCTTGAAACACAAAGCCAGTTGCTTGTCGCAAAAGATCTTGGGTATATTAGCGAGGAAGATTTTCAAGAGATACAAAAACAAATCATTATTGTTCAAAAACTTCTTTCGGGGCTTGTCGCTTCGGCAATGAATCGCCAATAAACTCGGCAGACGTTCCCCCTTATACTTATACAAATCCCATATACGCACAACATGGGGATGACTGGCTTCGACAAGAAGTCGTCTTCTCGCTTTGCAAACCG
>CAYRXD010000120.1:0-1558 GCA_964428135.1 uncultured Candidatus Saccharibacteria bacterium
TTTTGGTGAGCCGGATCCGCGCCCTACCATCTGAACCTTTTGATTCTTCGATATAGCGCCCTCTCTTTAAATTTTGTATCGCGCCGCAGAGCTGAACATGGGAATAATTGTTTGACCGGCGGTATCCTTTAGCCAAGATTGAAAGCCCGGGCGCTACTGTCGCAACAACAGCTACTCCCGCAAGAACCACAAGGGCGAGAGCTATGCCAGTCGCATAAGACGCCGGGGTGCCGGAATTAAGAAATTCTTCTGCACGTTCTTTGAGTGACGGTTCTTTTCCCCCGTGCGTCCCCGCTCTATGAAACTTTTCAATCGTGCGGATGCTTCGTCTCGCCTTCGCGACTCTTTTTGCTGTTCTCTTTATTGTTCCTTTTGTTGTTTTTTCGGATACCATATTTTTTACATTTTCATAATTCGTTTGCTGTAGGTACCATTATATTCGTTCATGCCAAATATAGCAAATTCTAGCATATGCTAGAATTTGCTATAGATGATGGATGAGGGTAATTTTCTCATCTCCTTCTTCCCGCCAACCATTCCGCCCCCGCGCCGCCGCTGAATGCGGTTTATCGCTACCTGAGCGGCTTATTGAGCAGGAGCCAGTAGAGTCCGGCGGTGCTGAGCACTCGGACGAAATTTCCGAAATCAACAGGTTTGACAAGGTAGCTGTTCGCCCCGAGAAGATACGCCTCCTTCAAATCGCCCGCTTCCGAGGAAGAGGTAAGAACGATAACGGGGATTGTTTTTGTCCGGTCGTCCGATTTGATCTTCTTGAGCACTTCAAGTCCGCTCACTTTCGGCAGCTTCAGATCTAAAAGAATGGCTTTGGGCGGAAAATTGATGTCTCGGTCGGCATATTCCCCCGTACAAAATATGAACTCAAGCGCTTTTTCTCCGTCTTCAACCACGTGAATGCGGTTTGCGAGATTGCGCTTCCGCAGCGCGCGCAATGTCAGCTCCACATCGTCTCGGTTATCCTCGACGAAGAGCAGTTCTACTTCGGTCAAATCGCTGTTATTGTTATTGTCATTGTTCTTCATAAGCCTTTGTTGATTCTGTCTGGTAATCTTTCGTATCGGGCAGTGTAAAATAAAACGTGGCGCCCCGCCCGACCGCTCCTTCCGCGCGAACGGCGCCGCCATGCCGTTCAATGATGCGCTTTACGTTGGCGAGTCCTATACCCGTTCCCTCAAATTCTTTCTCCGTATGAAGCCGCTGGAAGACGTTAAAAAGTTTGTTGGCGTATTGCATATCAAACCCCACGCCGTTGTCTTTCACATAATAGGTCAGCGTGTCTTTGCTTGCATACCCCCCAACTTCGATCTTCGGTTTCTCTCTATTTCTCGAAAACTTGATCGCATTGGAAAGAAGGTTGGTAAAAACAAGCCGTATCATATCGCCGCTCCCGAACGCATCGGGCATCTCTCCTATGCGTATGAGAGCCTCTCGACCGAGCGCCTGCTCCCGAAGATCGCCGAGAGCGCTTTGCGCCACATCTCGCATCGGAATGAACGTTCTTTTCATTTCCTGCCGACCGATCCGAGAGAACGCGATAAGG
>CAYRXD010000121.1:0-1540 GCA_964428135.1 uncultured Candidatus Saccharibacteria bacterium
TATGCTTGATATTATACCACGACGAGCGGGGAAAAAGATTTTGAACAGGTTCTTATCTTCCTCTCTTGTATAGATAAAACCGGGTACGAGATGCCCTGAATACTCATGGTAAGGAAACATGATATTTTTTGTAGGATTTCTCAAGTATCCACTTAAGCGACCATCGGTTGAAAGAGTGAATAACGATTTGTCGCATATCTTCTTGAATATGGGGCTGAAAGAACCATACGCACCAGTACCGAGCCAGACTTCATCGGCGTTCTGTTTAGAAAATTCATAAATCTTTTTGAACGCTTCATATTCTTCTGCGGAGTAATTCTTTTTCGCGTCTTCCAGAAGCGATGTTTCCGTCCATTTCTGCCTGCTTGATGAAGTACTAACGCCGATATCTTTTTTCACTTCCGCGCCGAATATTTTCGGGATGATTATTTCATACGTATCGTGTTTGTAATATTCAAATTCAACGGCATAGATATCAAACTGGCTGTTTTGATTGATATAGAGAATAAGGTCGCGAAGGCGGTCTTCTATGTGATCCATCGGGACGACGAAATGGAATTTTCCGTCATTCAGATTATTGCGCATCCGATCGAGAAGAGTAGAAACTTCGCCGTCTTCCATTCCGAAAAAATCTTTGAGTTTTGCAGCGAGAGATGTGCTGAATTTTTTCTGAACGGCATTATCAAGACGAGAGGAAAACTCGCCGAAGTCATTGGTATGGGCCCAAAGTGCCGCTCCATAATCAAGCGCTTGCGCGACGACTGTGCGGCGATCAGGATTCTTAAAAAGTTTTGTTTCGATGACGTATAGTTCGCCATCACCATCAACACCGAAGCCGTCTATCGGTCCGGCATTGGTTTGAAGTTCTCGAGCGAGAACTAAAAGATGAATGTCCTCTTTTATGTCATACAGAGGAATAGACTCGGGATTATCGTAAATATATTGCTGGATATGATCTTCTTTTTCAAAAGAAGACTTCTCCACGCGAACGGCGTTTTTGCCGTTGTTGGAAATAATGATTGCCATAAAACTCTTGTAGGTTTTATAGCGAAGAGTCCTGACTCAAAAGACTCCCCGCCATTGCGATGGAACCTTTCGGCCCCACCCGTATCCCTTTCGGGACACGACCTACAAGAGCGACTCTGACGAGGAGTCTTTTACTCTCTTGTAGGTTTTTGAGCCATGCCTTAAGGATTTTGAGGGTCTTTAAGGGTTAGGCCGCTTATTCGGTTGTTAATGACATCCTAGCAAAAATATGCCGGACTTGCCATACCTTAGCTTAAAAAGAAGGGGTTGCGAAGGGGTCTTGTCAACAGGGATAATCTGCGCCGACCTTGCAAAAACTGTAAATTTATGATATGGTTTTAGCAGTAAAAAGCCTGTGTCGGAATTTCCAGCACATTTAAATTTTCGCTAAAGGAGGTAATTATGTTCATTGTCGTTGAGGGTATTGACGGTTCCGGGAAAAGCACGGTCGTTCCAATGCTTAGAACCTGTTCAAAATCTTTTTCCCCGCTCGTCGTGGTATAATATCAAGCAT
>CAYRXD010000122.1:0-1522 GCA_964428135.1 uncultured Candidatus Saccharibacteria bacterium
AGCGATGAGGTGCGCGAAGGCGTGATATTTGACTACGACGCAAAACAAAAAATCATCGGAATAGAAATTCTCGACGCTTCTTCGCGCTTCCCGCGCAAATTTCAATCGGACATGCGGAAGTCGGCGCTTTCCCCCATGTCTTTTTTAGTGGAGTCGAGATAGGTATAAAAAACAAGGTTGGGCGCGAAAGCTAGTCATTTCTTAGAGAGATGAAAAACGTGAATCCACCCGTCCGGAATCAAGTATTTTTTGCGTGAACCCCGCCGTGCGTTCTGAAAACCATGTTTCCCGGGCGAAGCCTCGCATATCTTCTTCGGTGTGGGCGTCGGCTCCGCCGGTTTCGAGTCCGCCGTGAAGAGAGATGTATCGGCGGAGTTCGTTTTGCTCCGCTGTAATTTCCTCTTTGCGCGTGCCGTCAAAAAGCTTTCTTCCGTATACGGTTTCCATTCCGTCAATGCGTTTTTCTCGCAAAAGTTTTTCGATGAACGGAAGCGGCATTTTGTTTTTTACCGTGAAATAATGCGCTATTGAGGCAATGCCGCCCGCACCGCGGATGAGCGCAACCGCTTCGTCGAGGTCGGGACAGTAAGACGTTTCAACGTATGCTTTGCGGTAGGCTCCATCTGACAAAACGAGGGTGTAGGGAAAATCGCGTTCGCCTACCTCCATCATTCGGTCGTATTTTAAGCGCAATTCCGGGTCATGTTCCGAGTCTTTGCGCATTTCTTCCGCGAGAGCTTGCATGACTGCCTCATTTTCGGGGTAAGAACGAAGCGCTTCCACCACCTGCGGGCGCCCCACGGAATCGCCGCCGGAGGCGCGCAAGCAATCATCTTCAGTAATACGAAAGCCGAGGTCTGTAAGATTTTTGACCATGCGCTTCATGCGTTCCACTCGCGCTCTTTGGGCTTTTTTGCAATGCTCCAGCAGGGCGGTATTTTTCGGATCGAGAAACAGTCCGATGATATGCAATCCGCCATTTGAGGCGTCGGACAGTTCTTTCGGCAATCCAGATGTAATCTCGATGCCGATAATCCATTTCGTGGGGGAATTGCGCACGCTTTCGAGATATTGAAGCGCGGTGTCGTTCGGCAGAGCGTCGTGGTCGGTAAAAGCCACGACAGAAACACCAAGACTTTGCGCAAGCTCAAACATCTCCCGATGGGAAAGCTTCCCGTCGGAGAGGGTAGTGTGGGTATGAAGGGATTCTGGCTTTTTGTTACTCATAATTCCAAATCCCCCCGGCAAGAATCGAACTTACATTTTGAGTTCCGGAAACTCATGTCCTATCCATTGAACGACGGGGGGCAACGAGAGAGGTAATTAGATAGTACTTGCTTCGGTGTGTAAAGTAAATACTTAGTCACCTATTCAAAATAACTTCATTAGTTCGGTTTCAGATTTTCGTAAGATTTCATTTTTTGGATTGAGCAAATCTTGAGGCGTAGCGAGCTACGATGAGAGATTTGTGATTGAGAAAAAATGAAAGATTGCGGAAATATGGAAGCGAAATGGTGAAGTT